>NZ_JBSGBK010000059.1:0-54559 GCF_053601215.1 Amycolatopsis sp. NPDC004772 | reverse complement strand
TTTGTCCGTTTCCCGTTCTTGCCGTTTTACTTACTTTTCCCGCGGTGTTTTTTTTTATTGGGTTTAACTACCCGACTTACCACCTCACGACAGCCGCGGCAGACTTCACAACAGGGGGATGACCGCGGTGACCGTCGTTCCCCCGTCCCCGCTGACGACGTCGAGCTCTCCGCCGAGCGCCTGCACCCGGTCGCGCAGCCCGGCCAGCCCCGTGCCGCCCTCGGCGTCCGCGCCGCCGACACCCGCGTCGGTCACCTCGACCCGCAGCTCCGCCCCCGCCACCTCGATCCGCACGTCGGCGCGGTCGGTGCGGGCGTGCTTCAGCGCGTTGGTCAGCGCCTCCGACGTCACGAAGTACGCCGTCGCCTCCACCGCCGCGTCCAGGCGCGGGACCGTGCCGACGGTCAGCGCCACCTCCATCGGGATCCGGTCGGCCAGCGACCGGACCGCCGCGACCAGGCCCGCTTCGGTGAGGATCGCCGGGCGGATCCCCCTCGCCAGCTCGCGCAGCTCGGTGATCGCCGTCTGCAGCTCGTCGACCGCGCCGGTGAGCAGGGTGCGGATCTCCGGCGGCAGCCCGTCCCCGGAGCGGCGGCCGGCCATCCGCAGCAGCAGCACCACGCTGACCAGCCGCTGCTGGGCACCGTCGTGCAGGTCGCGCTCGAGCCGGCGGCGCTCCTCGTCGCCGGCCGCGACCAGCCGGGCTCGCGACGCGCGCACCTCGGCCAGCCGCTGTTCCAGCTCCGCGGTGAGCCGCTGGTTGTCCAGTACCAGGCCGGCGGCCGCGTTGAGCGCGTCGATCGACCGGCTGTCCTTCCACACCTCGTCGTCCTGCACCAGCGCGGCCAGCCCGGTGCCGTCGCGCTCCAGGAGCAGCCGGATCATCTCGGCGTTGCCGACCCGGGCCCGCATCACCCCGGTCAGGAACGCCAGCGGCCACAGGCAGAACAGGATCCGGTACGCCTGCAGCAGCGGCCCGGACAGCGGGTGCGCGTCGCCGAGCGCCGTGCCCACCCCCGACGTCAACGCGCCGGCCAGGGCGATGACCACCACCGGCGACAGCAGCCGTCGCTGCGGCAGCCGCCCGCTCAGCCACCGGTAGAGCAGCACGACGATCACGCCCGCGCTGATCGCCGTCGCGGCCAGGTCCAGCACCCGGTCGGCGAAGGCGCCGCTGCCCGGCCGGAGCGCCAGCAGGTCGCGCGGGTCGTCGTCGGCCAGCAGCCCGACCAGGCCCGACCCGAGTACCACCAGGTAGGCCGCGGCGACCAGCAGCCGTTCCCACCGCGAGCGGAGGCGGCCGTGCGGGAAGGCGAGCACCAGGTGCGCGATCACCGGGCTGGACGCGGCGCGCAGCGGGACGGCGATCGTGTACAGCACCGGGTCGCGCGTGAACTGCAGGTCCTCGAGGAACAGCGCGACACCGGCCAGGGCGATCAGCACCCCGATCGGGTTGGCCGGGCGCCGCACGTGCGCGACCGCGCCCGCGAGCAGGAAGAGGAACCCGGTCGTGGTGCTGAGCGCGGTGTCGAGCGCCGAGTGGGTGCCGTCGCCGGCTTTGAGCGTCAGCGCGACGCTGCCGAGCGCGCAGCCGGCCGTCAGGAGCCCCGTCATCACCGACGTCCGCGGGTGCTGCACTTCGACGACCCTCCCGGTGGGCCTTGGCGGATGTGTGAAGCAGTCCGGCAACGGCTAACCGTGATTCGTCCGTTCGGGTCGTCGCGTTACACCACGCGGCTGCGCTTTAGGGTGATCGTGACGGGAGGCTGGACATGAGCGGACGCGGCCTGGGTGCGGACGTCTTCGGCGGGCGGATGCCGGCCGGCGGGCGGGACCTGGCGATCGAAACCCACGGCATCAAGCCGGTGCCGGAGGACAACCGGTTCGGCCGCCCGTGGCGGCTGTTCAGCGTGTGGTTCGCGCCGAACCTGACGATGACGGCGGTGTTCACCGGCACCCTCGCGGCGTCCCTCGGCCTCGGCTTCTGGACGGGCCTGGCCGCGATGCTCGCCGGCACCGTGCTCGGCTCGCTGCCGGTGGCGTACCTGTCGACGTGGGGCCCGCGCACCGGCACCGGCCAGCTCCCGCTGGCCCGGCTGCCCTTCGGCGGCGGCGTCGTGCTGCCCGGCCTGGTGCAGTGGCTCGGCTCGATCGCCTGGGACGCGCTGGTCGGCCTGTTCGGCGGCGAGGCCCTCGCCGAGCTGACCGGGCTGCCGTTCTGGGCGGCGGTGCTGATCGTGCTGGTGCTGCAGTGCGCGCTCGGCGTGTTCGGCTACGCGCTGATCCACCGCGTGCAGGCGGTGATGAGCGTGCTGCTGGTGCTGGCGTTCGCCGCGCTGGCCGTGAAGGTCCTTTCCGGACACCCGATCGCCGTCGCCGACACCGTGTCCGGCGCCGACCTGGCGGGCGGCGTCGTGCTGTTCGCGACGATCACGTTGTCGCTGGCGATCTCGTGGGCGCCCTACGCGTCGGACTTCAGCCGCTACCTGCCGGTGTCGGTGTCGTCGCGGGCGGTCTTCTGGGCGACGCTGCTCGGCCTCGTCGTGTCGTACGCGATCGGTGAAGGCCTCGGGCTCGCGCTGGGATCGTCGCTGGGCGACCACACGACGTCCGGGATCGCCCAGCTGCTCGGCGGCGGCTTCATGGGCGCGCTGGCGCTGGCGGTGATCGCGCTGGCGGCGGTGTCGTCGAACGCGATGAACGACTACAGCGGCTCGCTGGCGTTGCAGACGGTCGGCGTCCGGTTGCGGCGCCCGGTGTCGGCGGTGGTCGTCACGGTGCTGGCGTTCGCGCTGATCCTCTGGATGCACAGCGGCGATCTGTCGGCGAAGTTCGAGAACGTGCTGCTGTTCGTCTCGTACTGGATCCCGCCGTTCCTCGGCGTGGTGGTCCCGGACTGGCTCGCCCGCACCCGCGGCGGCCGGCGCGTCGACGTCCTGGCGTCGGGGTCGGTGCGCCCCTGGGCGGCGGTGGTGGCCTTCGTCGTGGGGTTCGGCGCCGCGGTGCCGTTCATGAACACGTCCCTCTACACCGGACCGGTCGCGGCGGCGCTGCACGGCGCGGACCTCGCGTACTACGTTGGCCTCGTCGTTTCGCTGGCAGCGTATTACGCGCTTCGCGGCCGCTCTCCGGTTGACCTCAAGTAATGTAGAGGTTTCACGATGGTGGGGTACCCCTCGAAGGAGGAACCATGCCCACCGCACTCGTCACCGGCGCCTCGGCCGGGCTGGGCCGCGCGCTCGCGGCCGCCCTGGTCCGTCGCAAGTGGACAGTCATCGGCGACGCCCGCGACGCGGCCGCGCTGGCCGCCGCCGCTCGCGACGACGGCTTCACGGCCATCCCCGGCGACGTCACCGACCCGGCGCACCGTGTCTCGCTGGCCGAGGCCTGCCCTTCGCTCGACTTGCTCGTCAACAACGCCAGCTCCCTCGGCGTCAGCCCGCTGCCGCCGCTGGCCCGCTATCCCTTGAGCGCCTTGGAAGACGTCTACCGCGTCAACGTCTTCGCGCCGCTGGCCCTGACGCAGCTGCTGCGACCCGAGGTCGTGATCAACGTCAGCTCCGACGCGGCGGTGGAGGCATACGGGGGCTGGGGCGGCTACGGCTCGGCGAAGGCGGCGCTCGACCAGCTGACCGCCGTCCTGGGGGTGGAGAACCCGGACCGGTCGGTGTACGCCGTCGATCCGGGCGACCTGCGCACGGCCATGCACCAGCGCGCGTTCCCCGGCGAGGACATCTCGGACCGGCCGCTGCCGTCGTCGGCGGTCCCGGCGTTCCTGCGCTTGCTGGACGAGCGCCCGCCGAGCGGCCGCTACCGCGCGGCCGACCTCCTGGTGCCGGCATGAACGTCCGGTTCGACCTCCCCGCGGACCTGTCGGCCTCGGCCCCGCCGGAGGCCCGCGGCCTGGCCCGCGACGAGGTCCGCCTGCTCGTGGCCTCGCCGTCGGGCGTCCACCACACGGCGTTCCGGTCGCTGGGCGCTCACCTGCGACCGGGCGACGTCCTGGTGGTCAACACGTCGGGGACGCTCCCGGCGGCGGTCGACGCTTTCCGGGCGGGCCGCCCGATCGTGGTCCATTTCGCGACGGTTTTGGACGACGGTTCGTGGATCGTGGAGCTGCGCGCCTCGGGAGGCCCGTTGCTCGACGGCCGCCCGGGGGAGCGCCTCGCGCTGGCCGGCGACGCGACGCTGACCCTGCTGGCCCCGGTGATCCCGGGAGCGGCCCGGTTGTGGCGGGCTGCGGTGTCGGTGGACGTGCCGTCGTTGCTCGAGGCGGCGGGCCGGCCGATCCGCTACGGGTACGTCCCGCGGGCGTGGCCGCTGGCGGACTACCAGACGGCGTTCGCTCGCGAGCCGGGAAGCGCGGAGATGCCCTCGGCGGCCCGGCCGTTCACGCCGGAGCTGGTGACGCGCTTGGTGACGGACGGTGTGTTGTTCGCGCCGCTCCTCCTGCACACGGGGGTGTCATCGCCGGAGGCTGCCGAGCCACCCCAGGCGGAGCGCTTCCGCGTCCCCCCAACGACGGCGGCGCTGGTCTCATGGGTCCGGGAGCGGGGAGGCCGCGTGATAGCGGTGGGCACGACGGCGGCCCGGGCCCTGGAGTCGGCGGCCACGGGTGGCGAGGTCCGTGCGGCGTCGGGCTGGACGGAGCTGGTCCTGGGACCGGACCGCCCGGCGCGCGTGGTGGACGGGATCGTCACGGGCCTGCACGCCCCGGAGGCTTCGCATTTGTCGCTGCTGGAGGCGGTGGCGGGGGCGCAGGTCGTCCAGCGGGCTTACGACGCGGCGGTGGAGGAGCGGTACTTGTGGCACGAGTTCGGCGACGTGTCCCTGCTGCTGCGCCACTGATCGGGCCGGCCCGAACGGCACGCTGACGCCCAACCGGCACCCCACCCAGACCTCCCCCGCCACCCCGATCCGAAGCCCGAACACGGACGGTGGTGCCGGGTCAAGGCATCTTTCCCGCCTTGACGCGGTACCACCGGCCGTAGTGACAATCACGGCTTCGGGTTGGTGGGCACCGACCTGCTTTGCCGAAAATTCCGGAAAGTCCGCCCCAGCCCGAGGTTGTCCACAGCCCCTCCACCCTGTGGACAACCCCGCCCGAACCCCTACTGACCAGCCTCGACCCGCCGCCGCGACCGCACCAACCCCGCGATCACCACCGCCGCGATCCCCAGGCCGATCCCGCTGACGATCGACGCCACCAGGCTGGCCGTTGCCGTCGCCAGGCCGAACGCGCCGCCCAGGTACACCGGGATCGACATCGCCACCGGCAGCCAGTTGCGCAGCAGGAACGCCCGGTCGGACGCCACCCACAGCACCAGTGCCACCGCCGCCCCGGTGAACACCGGGATCGCCCAGACGACGGCGCTGGTCAGCGCGTCCATCCCGAGTGACCGGAGCCACTCGAACGACGCCTGGCCCAGCCCGATGAACAACACGACCAGCGCCACGCGGACGCCGGCGGCTCCCTGGCCCCTGCTCGTCATGTCTTCCTCCCGAATCCGTGGTCCACCTGTACCACGTTCGGGTGACGTCGACGGTTGCCCGTTATGACACTTTCTTCGAACCGGGTGCGGAACCAGAACAGCTAGCGGCGGCTGACGGGGATGTCAAGAAATCTCACCGAGTGTCCCGGGATGCGGATGGCTATGCGCCTGAGTGGGTGACCGTGCGAACCTCCCCCGGACACCGACGAAAGGCGATGCTGACGTGCGCACCCCTCGGAGATTCCTGGCCTCGGCGCTGGCCGCCCTGACCGTCGTGGGAGTGCTCGCGGGCTGTTCTCGCGCCGACAGCGCCGCCGCGCCCGCCGCCAATCAGGGCGCCGCGACCGAAGTCCGCGTCGGGTTCTTCCCGAACGTCACGCACGCTCCCGCGCTCATCGGCGTCAAGAAGGACTTCTTCAAGAACGAGCTCGGCTCGACCAAGCTCACCACCCAGACCTTCAACGCCGGGCCCGAAGAGGTCAACGCCCTGCTCGGCAACTCCCTCGACGTCGCCTTCATCGGCTCCGGTCCGGCGATCAACGCCTTCACCAAGTCCAAGGGTGCCATCCAGCTGGTCTCCGGCGCCGTCTCGGGCGGCGCGCAGCTGGTCGTCAAACCGGAGATCACCGGTGTCGAGCAGCTCAAGGGCAAGAACATCGCCACGCCGCAGCTGGCCAACACCCAGGACGTCGCGCTCAAGAAGTTCCTCGCCGGCAAGCAGCTGACCGACCAGGTCAAGATCACCAACCTCGACAACCCGAAGACGCTCGACGCCTTCAAGAAGGGCGAGGTCGACGGCGGCTGGCTGCCCGAGCCGTGGGCGTCCCGGCTGGTCCTCGACGCCGGCGCGAACGTCCTGGTCGACGAGAAGACGCTGTGGCCCGGCGGCCGCTTCCCGACCACCGTCGTCATCGTGCGCAGCGAGTTCCTGCAGCAGCACCCGGACACCGTCCGCGCGCTGCTCAAGGGGGAGCTCGCCGCCATCACGTGGGCCAAGACCAACCCGGCGGACGCGAAGACCGTGGTCAACGGTGCGCTCAAGGAGCTGGCCGGCAGTACCCTGAGCGCAGCGGTCCTGGACCGCGCGTTCTCCGGCATCGAACTGACCACCGATCCGGTCGCGTCGGCGTTCCCCCAGCTCGCGCAGGACTCGGTCACCGCAGGCGTCGTGAAGTCGGCCGTCGCGCTGAAGGGCTTCGCCGACTTCGGTGCCCTCAACGAGGTGCTGAAGGCGCAGAACCAGCCCGCCGTCGTAGCTCCCGAACTGACCAAGTGAGAGGCAGCCAGCGATGACCACGACCCTCCCGACCGGCCGCACCAGTTTCACCGGCGCGGCAGCGGTGCGTCTCGACGGTGTCCGCAAGACGTTCGGCACGGCCGGCCGCGCGGTCGTCGCGCTCGACGGCGTGGACCTGACGGTCGCGCCCGGCGAGTTCGTCTGCCTGCTCGGCGCGTCCGGCTGCGGCAAGAGCACGCTGCTGAACCTGGTCGCCGGGCTGGACGCGCCGTCGGCGGGGGAGATCACGCTCAACACGTCGCGGCCCGCGGTGATGTTCCAGGAAGCCGCGCTGATGCCGTGGCTGACCGCGGCCCGCAACGTCGAACTGCCGCTGCGGCTGGCCGGCTTCGGCCGCGCCGAGCGCCGCGAAAAGGCGGCCGAGCTGCTGGAGCTCGTCCGGCTGAACGGCGCGGGGAGCAAGCGGCCGCACGAGCTGTCCGGCGGGATGCGCCAGCGCGTCGCGCTCGCCCGCGCCCTCGCCGCGACGCTGCGCGTCGGCGGCGACCCGGAACAGTCGCTCCTGCTGATGGACGAGCCGTTCGCCGCGCTCGACGCCATCACCCGCGACGTCCTGCAGGGCGAGCTGCTGCGCGTCTACCGCAGCACCGGCACGTCCGTGCTGTTCGTGACCCACGACGTGCGCGAAGCGGTCCGGCTCGGCCGGCGCGTGGTGCTCCTGTCGTCGCGGCCCGGGCGGGTCGTGCGCGAGTGGGCGGACGTGCCGCTCGCCGACGCCGAGGAGCTCACCGAGGAAATCACCGGACACCTGCGCGAGGTGATCAGCACCCATGCCGCAGCTTGACCGGTCCGCCGAAGCCGACCTGGACGCGGTCGGCGCCGGACTGGATTCGCTCGACGCCCCCGTCGGCGAACGCCGTCCCAGCTTCTGGAAGCGCTTCGCCTGGGGTTTCCTCCCGCCGCTGGGCGCGCTGGTCCTGCTGGTCGTCGTCTGGCAGATCCTCTGGGCGGCCGCCTTCTGGCCCGAAACCCAGCTGCCCGCGCCGCTGTCGGTGTGGGACGAGTTCTGGGAGCGCGTCGTCACCGGCGACGTGTTCGAGTTCGTCTGGACGTCGGTGCACCGCGCCGCGCTCGGCTTCGTCGCCGGCGTGCTCATCGGCACCCCGCTCGGCCTGGTCGTGGCGAAGGTCCGCGTGGTCCGCGCGGCGATCGGACCGCTGCTGACCGGGCTGCAGAGCCTGCCGTCGGTCGCCTGGGTCCCGGCCGCGATCCTGTGGTTCGGGATCAACGACGGGGCGATCTACTTCGTCGTCCTGCTCGGCTCGGTGCCGTCGATCGCGAACGGCCTGGTGTCCGGGATCGACCAGATCCCGCCGATCCTCCCGCGCGTCGGCCAGGTGATGGGCGCGAACCGGCTCGCCTCGGCCCGGCACATCCTCCTGCCTGCCGCGTTGCCGGGCTTCCTGGCCGGGCTCAAGCAGGGCTGGGCGTTCTCGTGGCGCTCCCTGATGGCGGCCGAGCTGATCGCCCTGTCCCCTCAGCTGGGCGTCGGCCTCGGCGCCTACCTGAACCAGGGCTCATCGCTCAACAGCATCGAGAAGGTCATCGCGGCGATCTTCCTGATCCTGCTGGTCGGCGTGGGGATCGAGCTGCTGGTGTTCCGCCCGCTGGAGCGCGCGGTGCTGCGGGCGCGCGGGCTGACTTCGTCGCTGTAGAAATTTTGTCGAAGCCGAGTTGCCGGCGTCGACGTCTCCTTCGATCGTGTTCGAGCGAAGGAGTGAGCGATGGTGGTCGCGGTACTGGTGGCTTCGGTGGCGGCGTTCGTGGTGAGCGCGGCCTGGTACACGGCGTTCGGGCGGGTCCGGGCCCGCTTGAGCCCGGCGGGCGCGGCCGCGGCGTCGCCGTGGCGGATGGGCGCGGAGTTCGTGCGGACCGTGGTGCTGGTGACGGCGTTCGCGCTGCTCACCGGCGCGGTCGGGGTGGACGGCGTTCCCGGTGCGCTGGGGTGGGCGCTGCTGGTGTGGGCCGGGTTCCCGGCGGTGATCCTGGCGGGCTCGGTGCTGCACGAGCGGGTCCCGGTGGGCCTGGCGGCGTTGCACGCGGGCGACTGGCTGGTGAAGATCGCGGTGGTGGCGGTCCTGCTGGGGGTGTGGCGATGACGGCGCTGTTGCTCGACGGGATCGCGTTCGGCGAGTCCCCGCGCTGGCACGACGGGCGGCTCTGGTTCGCCGACTGGCTGGCCCACGAGATCGTGGCGGTCTCGCCGGCGGGCGAGCGCGAGCCGGTGTTCCGCGCGGACTTCCCGACGATGCCGATGTGCTTCGACTTCCTCGGCGGGCAGCCGCTGATCGTCTCTTCGTCGGACGGTCTCCTGCTGCGGCTCTCGGAGTCCGGCCTGACGACCCACGCGGACCTGGGCGGCACCGGGTTCAACGAAATAGTGACCACGCGCACCGGAGGCAGTTACGTCAACGGCGGCGGCTTCGACCTGATGGCCGGAGAGCCGTACCGCCCGGGAGCGATCCGCTACGTCGACCCGGGAGGCAGGGTCCGCACGGTGGCGGAGGACATCGCCTTCGGCAACGGCATGGCCCTGACCCCGGACGGCTCGACGCTGATCGTGGCCGAGTCGTACGCAAACCGCCTGACGGCGTTCACGGTGCTTCCGGACGGCGGCCTGACGGACCGCCGGGTGTGGGCCGACCTCGGCGACGGGGTACCGGACGGCATCGCGCTGGACGCCTCGGGCGCGGTCTGGGTGTCGGACGTGCCGCACCGGTCGTGCACGTTGGTCCGGGAGGGCGGGGAGGTCGTGGAGAGGCTGACTTTCGACCGCGGGTGCTTTGCTTGCGCGTTGAGTGAGGACACGTTGTATGTCGTGGTTCAGGAGTGGCGCGGTTTGGCGGGGGTGGGGGAGGGGGAGCGGACGGGGCAGGTCCTGACCCACCCGGTGTCCGTGGGGCGGGCTTGAGTTGTGGCTCCGGTGGGTGCCCACCACCCCGAAGCTCGATTGTCACTACGGCCGGTGGTACCGGGTCAAGGCGGGAAAGATGCCTTGACCCGGCACCACCGGCCGTGTTTTGGCTTCGGATCGGGGTGGTGGGGAGGTCTGGGTGGGGTGCCGGTCTGGCGTCCGGGTGCCGTTTGGGCCGGTGAGGCAGCTGCGGAAGGCGGTCCCGGCCTTGGCGGAGAACGCCGGGACCTCCGTCAGCCTTGAATCAGCGGGAGCGGCGGGAGCCCGCGCGGGTTCCCGACGAGAAAGCGGCCGCGCCGCCCGAGCCCGAACGGCGGTTGCTCGCCGGGGCGCCCGAGCGCCGGGCACCTCCGGCAGCGGCCGTGCCGCCGGAACGGCCCGAAGCGGCCGCCCCGCCCGCGGCACCTCCGCCGCCGGAACGACCGGCAGCCGTGCCCGAGCGGCGCGAGCCAGCCGAAGCGCCCGACCGCTGCGAGCCACCCGAGCCGCCCGCCCGCCGGGACCCGCCCGAGGCCGCTCCTTCCGAGCGCCGCGAACCGGACCCCGCCGAACGCTGCTCCTGGGCCGCCGCCCGTGAACGCTGGCCGCCCCGGTTCTCCTTCGGCGCCGATGACCGGCGGCCGCGGCCGCCACCAGGCGCCGCACCTGTCGCCGATACCTTCTTGGGGCGGTTGTCCACCGCGGGCGCCTTCGAGAACGTCCGCTCGCCCGGGGCCAGCTCCGCCAGCAGCGGGTGACCCGGGCCGAGCTGGGTCGTTGTCGGCTTGATGCCCGCCTTGCGCGTCAGATCCCGGACGTCGCGGACCTGCGCGTCCGTCATCAACGTCACCACCGTGCCCGACGCCCCCGCTCGGGCCGTGCGGCCCGACCGGTGCAGGTACGCCTTGTGCTCCACCGGCGGGTCCGCGTGGATGACCAGCCGGACGTCGTCGACGTGGATGCCCCGCGCCGCGATGTCCGTGGCCACCAGCGTGCGGGCCGTGCCCGACGAAAACGCCTCGAGGTTGCGGGTGCGAGCGTTCTGGCCCAGGTTGCCGTGCAGCTCCACCGCCGGGACGCCCGATGCGTTCAGCTTCCGCGTCAGCGCCTTCGCACGGCTCTTCGTCCGCGTGAACACCAGCGTGCGCCCGGGCGCCGCCGTCAGGTCGACCAGCACCGGCAGCCGGTGGGTCTCCTCGAGGTGCAGTACGTGGTGCTCCATCGTCGCCACCGGGGACTGCGCCGAGTCGACGCTGTGCAGCACCGGGTCGTCCATGAAGCGCTTGACCAGCACGTCCACGCCGTTGTCCAGCGTTGCCGAGAACAGCAGCCGCTGGCCGCGGGACGGCGTGGCGTCCATGATCCGGCGGACCTCGGGCAGGAAGCCCAGGTCGGCCATGTGGTCGGCCTCGTCCAGCACGGTGATCTCGATGGCGTCGAGCTTCACGTGCCCGGAGCGCATGTGGTCGGCGAGCCGGCCGGGGCAGGCGACGACGATGTCGACGCCGTCACGCAGCCGGGTGATCTGGGGGTTGGCCGAAACCCCGCCGAAGATGGTCGTCGTGCGCAGGCCCAGCGGCTTGGCCAGGGGCAGGATCGACGCCTCGATCTGCGTCGCGAGCTCGCGCGTCGGCGCCAGGATCAGCGCGCGCGGACGGCCCGGCTTGCGCCGCGTCGGGCCCGCGGCGAGGCGGGCCAGGACGGGCAGCACGAAGCCGTACGTCTTGCCGGAGCCGGTGCGGCCGCGGCCGAGGACGTCCCGGCCGGCGAGGGTGTGCGGCAGGGTCGCCGCCTGGATGGGGAACGGCTCGGTGACGCCCTGGGTGGCCAGTGCGGCCACGAGCGGGGTCGGCAAGCCGAGTTCAGCGAAAGTGCTCATAAGTGCATGCGGGCACGCGAATGCCCTGGTCTCCGTAACCTGAGAAGGGTTGTCCTGCCCGGCGCAGACCGTGGTGGCGGCCGCGGCGCGTGGTAGTCGACAACAGCAGCGGGCCGAGGCAGAACTGAGCGGCCCGCATGATCAGTGTACCAACGAGAGTGACCTACCCCCAGTGAGATTGCCCGCACTCGCGCCGCCTTGCTAAGTTACCGGTCGGTAATCGAGGAGGACCACCATGCTGCTGAACCCGCGCGAGTACGACCCGGCGCACTTCGACGCCGAGACACGGCGCCTGCTGCGCGCCACCATCGATTGGTTCGAGCAGCGCGGCAAGGCGAAGCTGACCGAGGACTACCACAACCGCACCTTCTACGCGGACTTCATCGAGTTCGCGGGCAAGGAAGGCCTGTTCTCGACCTTCCTGACGCCGTCCGCCGACGCCGGCGGCAACCCCGACAAGCGCTGGGACACCGCCCGCGTCGCCGCGCTGTCGGAGATTCTCGGCTTCTACGGCCTGAACTACTGGTACCCGTGGCAGGTCACCATTCTGGGCCTCGGCCCGGTCTGGCAGAGCGCCAACGCGGCAGCGCGCGAACGGGCGGCGGCCGCCCTCGACGCCGGCGGCGTCGGCGCGTTCGGACTGTCCGAAAAGGACCACGGCGCCGACATCTACTCCTCGGACCTGGTGCTGACCAAGGACGGCGACGGCTACCGCGCCACCGGCTCCAAGTACTACATCGGCAACGGCAACTGCGCGCGCACGGTGTCGGTCTTCGGCCGCATCGACGGCGTCGAAGGTCCGGACCAGTACGTCTTCTTCTACGCCGACTCCGAGCACCCGAACTACCACGTCGTGAAGAACGTGGTGCCGTCGCAGATGTACGTCGCCGAGTTCCGGCTCGAGGACTACCCGGTGCGCGCCGAGGACATCCTGCACGTCGGCGCCGAAGCCTTCAGCGCCGCGCTGAACACCGTCAACATCGGCAAGTTCAACCTCTGCTTCGGCGGCATCGGCATGGCGACGCACTCGCTGTACGAAGCCATCACGCACGCCCACAACCGCGTCCTCTACGGCAAGCCCGTGACGGACTTCCCGCACGTCCGCCGCGAGTTCGTCGAGGCCTACGCGCGGCTGACGGCGATGAAGCTCTTCTCCGACCGCGCCGTCGATTACTTCCGCAGCGCGAACCCCGACGACCGCCGCTACCTGCTGTTCAACCCGATCACCAAGATGAAGGTGACCACCGAGGCGCAGAAGGTGATCGGCCTGGTCGCCGACGTCGTCGCGGCCAAGGGCTTCGAGGCCGACACCTACCTGGCGATGTCGAAGAACGACATCGACGGCCTGCCGAAGCTCGAGGGCACGGTGGCCGTCAACCTGGCGCTGATCGCGAAGTTCATGCCGAACTACCTCTTCGCGCCGCAGGAGTACCCGCCGGTGCCGACCCGCACCGACGCCGCGGACGACGAGTTCCTCTTCCGCCAGGGCCCGGCGCGCGGCCTGTCGAAGGTCCGGTTCCACGACTGGAAGACCGCCTACGCCGAAGCCGCGCACATCCCGAACGTCGCGCTGTTCACCGAGCAGGCGGGCTACCTCGTCAAGCTGCTCACCGAGGCGGCGCCGGACGAGGCGCAGCAGGCCGACCTCGACTTCGGGCTCGCGCTGACCGAGCTGTTCACGCTGATCGTCTACGGCCAGCTCGTCCTGGAGCAGGCCCGCATCGCCGGCCTGGACGACGAGGTCGTCGACCAGATCTTCGCGGTGCTGGTGCAGGACTTCAGCGTCGCGGCGGTGGACCTCAACGGCAAGGCGAGCTCGACCGACGCCCAGCAGGCGATCGCCCTCGCGGCGCTGCGCAAGCCGGTGGTGGACGCCGCGCGGTTCGAGAACGTCTGGGCGCGGGTGCGAGAGCTCTCCGGGGTCTACGCTATGCAGCCGTGATGGCGCGGAAGTACCGGATGGGCGTGACGCGGAAGGTCGCGAACGTCGTCGTGCGGGCGTTGCTGGAGCGCGGGATCCCGGCCGCGGGCGGCACCGGGTTCCTGCTGACCACGCGGGGCCGCCGGAGCGGCGCGGACCGGACCACGCCGGTCAACGTGATCGAGGTCGGCGGCGAGCGGTGGCTCGTGGCGCCGTACGGGCCGGTCGGCTGGGTGCACAACCTGCGCGCCGACCCCGTCGCCCGGCTGTGGCGCGGGCGCCGGCGCGAGACGTGGGAGGTCGAGGAGGCCGACGCCGCCACGGCGGGCCCGGTGCTGCGCGCGTACGTCCGCAAGATCCCGGTGACGGCGCCGTTCTTCGACGCGAAGCTGACCGGCCCGCCCGAGGCGTTCGCCGCGGAAGCCGATCGACACCCGGTGTTCCGGTTGGCAAGATCGCCGGCGTGAACGGAGAGCGGGCGGCGGAGCTGATCTGGGACGCGTGGCTGACCGGCAAGAGGCTGGAGGGTCTCCCGGACGACGCCCGCCCGCGCGACCACGCCGACGGCATGGCGGCGCAGGCGGCCCTCGCCGAGCGGGCCGGGCCGGTGTCGGGCTGGAAGATCGGCGCGACGACCGTGTACGCCCGGCAGTACCTAGGCGTCCCCGGGCCGCTGCCGGGCGCGATGTTCGAGCGGTTCCACCACGTCGAGGGGGCCCCGGTCCCGGCCGACACGATGACGATGGGCGTCGCCGAACCCGAGTTCGCGTTCCGGCTCAAGGCGGATCCGGGGCGGTCGCCGTCGCTGTCCGGGGTGCTCGACGCGGTCGACACGATGTTCCTGGCGATCGAGCTGCCGGACAGCCGCTACACCGACCACCGCCACGCGGGCGGCCCGCAACTGCTGGCCGACGCGGCGTGCTCCGGCCGGTTCGTCGAAGGCCGCCCGGTGCCGGGGTGGCGCGACGTCGACCTGCCCCGCAGCCAGGTGGTCCTCCACGCCGACGGCGAGGAGTTCTCCCGCGGCAGCGGCAGCCTGGTCCTCGGCGACCCGCGCCTGGCGCTGCACTGGCTGGCGATGGAGCTGCCCCGCCACGGCCGCGCGTTGCGCCCGGGCGACATCGTGACGACGGGAACGGCGACGCCGCCGTGCCCGATCCGCGCGGGCGGCCACGTGGTGGCGGACTTCGGCGCGCTCGGCAGTGTGGAAGCGAGATTCGCCTCGCTAGAGTGATCGGGTGCTGACTTTCCGCGCGGGGTTCGTCGTGCTGGCGCTGGTCGTGGCGGCGCTCGACGCGGGCTTCTGGTGGTCCGCCGGCGCCCACCACCAGACCACGGCGCGGATCGGCTTCCTGGTGGCGTTCGTGCTGCTGCTGGCGGCCCTGACGGCCACGGCGGGCCTGGTGCGCTGGGAGGTCGCAACCCCCTTGGCGGCGGCCTCGACCTCGGGCTTGTTCTTCGTCGGCGCGGCGGCGATCTTCAGCGTCGGCCTGGGGTTCCTGCTGACGGCGGTGGTGGAGGCGGCCCTGGTGCGGCGGCTGGTTTCGGACGCCTCGCCGACGGGCTGGCGTGGGGGAACGTGGCTGATCAGCCTGTCGGCGGCCGTGGTGCCGGCGTTCCTGTTCGCGGTCGGCCTGTTCGCCCTGCGCTGACCACCCCCCACCGCCGGCGCGTCAGCGTTTGTGGACGAAGTACACCTTGTCCCCGCCGACGGCACCGACCTGGATGGTCAGATCACCGGGGCCGTCCAGGAAGCCGATGCGATAGGTCAGTTCCTTGCCCGGCAGGACGTCCTGGCTGGGGGAGCCCTCCAGGTCCGTGTCGAAGACCTGCTCGGCGGTGGTGTTGCCGGCGGTCGCCTGCACGATGAGCATCGCCGCGGACCACGGCTTGCCCGAGTGGTTCGCGATGGTGACCTGGAAACTGGTGGCCGGGCTGTTCTGCTTCGGCGCGGCCGTGTCGCTGGTGGTGAAGGCCTTGGCGTCGGCGATCGTGATGTCGACGTCGGTGCCGCGGTGGGTCTGGCCGATCGAATACGTCTGCCCGGCGGCGTTGTCGTCCGAAGCGGGCAGCCCGAGCTTGTCCTCCAGGTCTTCGACGGCGGCGTTCTGCGCCACGACGGTGAACACGATCGCGAGGATGCTCAGCACGACCCCGATCGCGGCGAGGATCTTCTTGCTGCCGAAGAGGGCGATGACACCGAGCACGAACCCGACTCCGGCGACCACGGCGGTCAGGTTGTTGAGGAAGATGACCGGTGAGCCGACCACCCCCACGATGCCGAGGATCACGGCGGTCCACGCGAGAGCCGCGAACTTGGCGGGCTTCGGAGCGGGCGTGGGAGCCGGGTACGGAACGCCGGCCGGGGGCGGCGAATACGGAGCGGTCATGGCGGCGTCTCCTGGGTCGTGCGGGGACGGAAAATCCCCGGCGCGCGGACTCGACGGTGAGTAGTTCGGCCGGTTGTCGCGCTGCGTTACGATCTTCAGGGGTGCGTCTCCGGTCCGTCACCAAGTTTGCTCCGAACGGGTGGTGGTCCCGACACGGCAAAGGCCGCCCCGAGGGACTCGGGACGGCCTTCGCTGCTTGTTCTACTTGCCGAACCCGGCCCGCCGGAGCGCGTCGGCCATCGAACCGCTCGCGTTGCCGCCGCGGTCCCGGCCACCGCCGCCACCCTGACCACGCCGGTCACCGCCACCGCCGCCACCGCCGCGGCGCTGGCCCTGGCCGCCCTGGCCGCGGTCCCGGCGCTCACCACCGCCACCGCCGCCGCGCGACGAACCGGCCCCCGGCTCGTCGTCCAGCCGCAGCGTCAGGGAGATCCGCTTCCGCGGCACGTCCACGTCCAGGACCTTCACCTTCACGATGTCCCCGGGCTTCACGACCTCGCGCGGGTCCTTCACGAAGTTCTTCGACAGCGCCGAAACGTGCGCCAGGCCGTCCTGGTGCACGCCCACGTCGATGAACGCTCCGAACGCCGCCACGTTCGTCACCACGCCCTCCAGGCGCATCCCGGGCTTCAGGTCCGAGATCTTGTCCACGCCGTCGGCGAACGTCGCCGTCTTGAAGGCCGGGCGGGGGTCGCGGCCCGGCTTGTCGAGCTCCGACAGGATGTCCGTCACCGTCGGGAGACCGAACTGCTCGTCCACGAACTCGGCCGGGCGCAGCGACGACAGCGTCCGCGTGTTCCCGATCAGGGCGCGGATGTCGGTGCCGGTTTTGGACAGGATGCGCCGGACCACCGGGTACGCCTCCGGGTGGACCGCCGACGAGTCGAGCGGGTCGTCGCCGTCCGGGATGCGGAGGAAGCCCGCGCACTGCTCGAACGCCTTGGGGCCGAGGCGCGCGACCTCCTTCAGCGCCGTCCGGGAACGGAACGGGCCGTTCGTGTCGCGGTGGGCCACGATGTTCTCCGCCAGGCCCGTCGTGATGCCCGAGACCCGGGTCAGCAGCGGCGCCGACGCCGTGTTGACGTCCACGCCGACCGCGTTCACGCAGTCCTCGACCACCGCGTCCAGCGAGCGCGACAGCGACACCTCGGACAGGTCGTGCTGGTACTGCCCGACGCCGATCGACTTCGGGTCGATCTTCACCAGCTCGGCCAGCGGGTCCTGCAGCCGCCGGGCGATCGAGACCGCGCCGCGCAGCGAGACGTCCATGTTCGGCAGTTCCTGCGAAGCGAACGCCGACGCCGAGTACACCGACGCGCCCGCCTCGGACACGACCGCCTTCGTCAGCTTCAGCTCCGGGTGCTTCTTGATCAGCTCTTGGGCGAGCTTGTCCGTCTCGCGCGAGGCCGTCCCGTTGCCGATCGAGATCAGGTCCACCTTGTGCCGCGCGGCCAGCACCGCCAGCTCGGCGATCGACTGGTCCCACTTGTTCGCCGGCTGGTGCGGGTAGATCACGTGGGTGTCGACGACCTTGCCGGTCGCGTCCACGACGGCCACCTTGACGCCGGTCCGGAAGCCCGGGTCGAGGCCCATGGTGGCGCGGGTGCCGGCCGGCGCGGCCAGCAGGAGGTCGCGCAGGTTGGCCGCGAAGACGCGCACGGCGTCGTCCTCGGCCGCCTGGCGCAGCCGCATCCGCAGGTCGATGCCCAGGTGCAGGAGGATCTTGGTGCGCCACGCCCAGCGGACGGTGTCGCCGAGCCACTTGTCGGCCGGCCGCCCCTGCTGGGTGATGCCGAACTTCGCCGCGATGCGCTGCTCGTACTCGGTCGGGCCGACCTGCGGCTCGTCCGACGGCTCGTCCGGCGCCATCGTGAGGTCGAGGACCTCCTCCTTCTCGCCGCGCAGCATCGCGAGGATCCGGTGCGAGGGGAGCTTGGTGTAGGGCTCGGAGAAGTCGAAGTAGTCGGAGAACTTGGCGCCGTCCTCCTCCTTGCCGGACCGCACCTTGGCGACCAAGTGGCCCTGGCCCCACATCTTCTCCCGCAGGTCGCCGATGAGGTCGGCGTCCTCGGCGAAGCGCTCGACGAGGATCGCGCGGGCGCCGTCGAGGGCGGCCTGCGCGTCCGCGACGCCCTTGTCCGCGTCGACGAACACCGCGGCGGCGGCCTGCGGGTCGGTCGTCGGGTCGGTCAGCAGGCCGTCGGCCAGCGGCTCGAGACCGGCTTCGCGCGCGATCATGGCCTTCGTGCGGCGCTTCGGCTTGTACGGGAGGTAGATGTCCTCCAGCCGCGACTTGGTGTCCGCGGCGAGGATCGACGCCTCGAGGGCTTCGTCGAGCTTGCCCTGGCTCCGGATGGACTCGAGCACGGCGAGCCGGCGCTCGTCGAGTTCCCGCAGGTAGCGCAGCCGCTCTTCGAGCGTGCGCAGCTGCGCGTCGTCGAGCATGCCGGTGACTTCCTTGCGGTAGCGGGCGATGAACGGCACCGTCGAGCCGCCGTCGAGCAGTTCGACCGCGGCCTTGACCTGTCCTTCGCGCACGCCCAGTTCTTCGGCGATCTTCTGCTCGACCGACACGCTCACTGCAACACGCTCCTGCTTCGCCTGGTTCCGATCGGTCCATTCTGCCGTTTCCGCCACCCCGACTTTCGGATGGGGCCGCTTGACAATCAGATTGGTCTAGTCCACTTTGTGGTGACCTGCCTCACCAGTGTCACGGAGGTCTCCCGTGGTCCCCAAGGTTCGCTTCGCTCTGCTTTCCTTACTATCCGTGGTGACGCTGTCTCTCGGCGTCACTTTCGTGCTCGCCGGCAGCGCCTCGGCGGCGAACATCCTGGCCAACCCCGGCTTCGAAGCCGGCACGGCGAGCTGGAGCTGCACCGGCGCGTCGGCCGCGGTGAGCTCGCCGGTGCACGGCGGCAGCCGCGCCCTGAACGCGACGCCGTCGTCGTCGGACAACGCCCAGTGCTCCCAGACGCTCACCGTCTCGGCGAACACGGCGTACAAGCTGTCCGCGTGGGTCCAGGGCAGCTACGTCTACCTGGGCGTCTCCGGCTCGGCGACGACCAGCACGTGGACGCCCGGCACCAGCGGCTACCAGCAGCTGTCGCTGAGCTTCACGACCGGCGCGAGCACGTCGCTGACGGTGTACCTGCACGGCTGGTACGGCCAGCCGGCGTACTACGCCGACGACGTCAGCCTCGACGGCCCCGGCACCCCGCCGACGACGACGCCGACCACGCCGACGACGCCGACCACCCCCACCACCCCGACGACGCCCACCACGCCGCCGACGACCACGACCACGACGCCGCCGACGCAGGGTGACCTGCCGAAGCACGTCCTGACGGGGTACTGGCAGAACTTCTACAACGGCGCCAAGGCGCTGAAGCTCGCCGACGTCCCGACGAAGTACAACATCATCGCGGTGTCCTTCGCGGACGCGACCGGCACGCCCGGGGCGGTGAGCTTCACGCTCGACTCCGGCCTGTCTTCGCAGCTCGGCGGCTACACGGACGCCCAGTTCAAGGCCGACGTCAAGACGGTACAGGCCCGCGGCCAGAAGGTGATCATCTCGGTCGGCGGCCAGAACGGCACGATCAGCGTGGCCGATTCGAACTCGGCGAACAACTTCGCGAACAGCATCAAGTCCCTGATCGCGAACTACGGCTTCGACGGCGTCGACATCGACCTCGAGAACGGCATCAACGCCACCTACATGGGCCAGGCGCTGCGCAGTATCTACAACGGCGGCGGCAAGGTCATCACGATGGCGCCGCAGACGATCGACATGCAGTCCACGGCGGGCGGCTACTTCCAGCTGGCGCTGAACATCAAGGACATCCTGACGATCGTCAACATGCAGTACTACAACTCCGGTTCGATGCTGGGCTGCAACGGCAACGTCTACTCGCAGGGCACGGTCGACTTCCTGACGGCGCTGGCCTGCATCCAGCTCCAGGGCGGCCTGCGCGCGGACCAGGTCGGCCTCGGCCTCCCGGCCTCCCCCCAGGCAGCGGGCGGCGGCTACCAGGCCCCGGCCAACACGGTGTCGGCGCTGAACTGCCTGGCCCGCGGAACGTCCTGCGGCAGCTTCAAGCCATCGGCGACGTACCCGTCCATCCGTGGCGCGATGACGTGGTCGATCAACTGGGACGCGTCGCAGGGGTACGCGTTCGCCAACACGGTGTCGGCGGGCCTCGCGGGCCTGCCCTGACCGTGCGCTGAGTGGCCCTCCCGGCGGCGCGGTCCGGGAGGGTCGTTCAGCGGGGCGTCAGCGGCAGCCGCAGGGCTGCCGGCGCCTCCGACAACGCCGGACATGAGAGACCCCCAAGCAGTGCACGGCTTGGGGGTCTCGGACGCTAGCGTTTGAGCGATGGATCAACGTCGTTCTTCTTGAGATCGGATCGTATGGTGTACCGGCGAACAAGAGAATGCGTGGTTCCTGCTGTTCGCTCAACTGTGGTGGCCTTCCGGCCTGCACGATAAACTGATGGATCGGCGGGCCTACTGCCCGGTGTATCACAACTGACAAGCGAGCTTTGATCTACGGGTTTGATGAAGTGATTGGAGCGGACGTCGATGGTGTGGTCACATCGGCGGGTTGTGCCGGAGTTGTCTCACGTGTTGGTGCTTGCGAACTGCGGGGTGGAGCTTCGGTGGCGCCCGGGCCCGGTGTGGGCCCACACTTTTCGATCGAACTGGGTGGTGCGTACGGTGATTCCCGTGTGGTAACCACAGGTGGTGCCACTGGTATGGTTCCGCGTTTTTTCTTCGAGTTGCTTGAGGCTGTCGGCCTCGGTGGCGGGCTGGTATCCCCGCCTCGCGTCGTTGTCGTCGGAGAAATAGTTGCTGTCGATGGTGTGGGCAGACCACCATTGCGGTGATCTTCGTCGTGACTGTTATCGCAGTTGTAGGTTATCTTTAGTGAAGCTGAACTACCACTTGGACCCGCGATACTGCCAGACTGTTCACACGTGTTGGTCGACGGGCTGACAACTCTCAAAGCCACGCAAACGATGAGAATTGCGCACGCGAACAACACCAGGGCGACACAGTAGGTAATGATCTTCGAGTCACCGGCTGACCGGTGACCCATATCCGCCTACCGAAGTAGTCGGAGCGGGAGTGGCGTACAGCTCAACCGACTCATCATGGTCAGCTCCTGCTGTCGCGGTTTACAGTTTTCAAACAGCTGCCAGTCGTTGCGACTGACTTGCGTCGGCATCAGCCGATTCAGCAAGGATACAGGCGTTTTGGCGCAGCGCGATGACGTCTGCGCCGTTCAGCGGGGCGTCAGCGGCAGCCGCAGGGCTGCCGGCGCCTCCGGCGGGACCACCGGACGGCGAGGAGCCACCGGCGCCAGCCGCCGGTACGGCGAGCCGAGGGACGGCCGCGGATCCGCATCCCCCCGATTCGGCCAGAACGCCATCGCCCGCTCGGCCTGGGCCGTGATCGTCAACGACGGGTTCACGCCCAGGTTGGCCGAGATCGCCGAGCCGTCGACCACGTGCAGGCCCGGGTGGCCGTACAGCCGCTGGTACGGGTCCACCACCCCCGACGAAGGCGAGTCGCCGATGGTGCAGCCGCCGATGAAGTGGCCCGTGATCGGGATGTTCGCCAGGTCGGTCCACGCGCCCTGCGGCAGGCCGCCGATCTTGGCCGCCACCCGGCGGGTCACCTCGTGGCCCGCCGGGATCCAGTCCGGTGACGGCGCTCCGGATCCCTGGCGAGTCGTCATGCGCCGGCCGAAGAGCCCGCGTTTGGTGTACGTCGTCACCGAGTTGTCCAGGGTCTGCATCACCAGGAGCCCGATCATCCGCTCCGACCAGTGCCGCGGGTTGTGGATGCGCAGCAGGTCGCGCCGGGATCGCCACAGCTCCCGCACGCCCAGCGCCCAGCGGCGGCGGCCCGGCGAGCCGTCCACCAGGACCGTCGCCAGCAGGCCCATCAGATTGCTGCCGCGCCCGTACCGCACCGGCTCCACGTGCGTCACGTCGTCCGGGTGGATCGACGACGTGATCGCGACACCCCGCGAGTAGTCCGTGTCCGCGCGCAGCGACCGGGCCGCCAGCACCGCCTCCGAGTTCGTGCGGGCCAGCAGCCCGAGCCGAGAGGAAACGAGCGGCAGGGTTCCGGTGTCCCGCATCCGGTGCAACAGCCGTTGCGTGCCCAGCGCCGCCGCGGAGAACACCACCTGCGTCGCGGTGAACGTCCGGCGCGAGAAACCGCCGGTCCGGCGCGTGTCCACCGCGTACCCGCCGTCGATCGGCCGGACCGTCACCGCCGTCGTCAAGGGGTGCACCACGGCGCCCGCTCGCTCGGCCAGGTACAGGTAGTTCTTCACGGTCGTGTTCTTCGCCCCGACCCGGCACCCGGTCATGCACTCGCCGCACAGCGTGCAGGACGTGCGCGCCGGACCGGCGCCGCCGAAGAACGGGTCCACCCCGGACTGTCCGAAGTAGACGCCGACCGGGGTGCGGCGGTACGTGTGGCCGATGCCCATGTCGCCGGCGACGTCCTTCAGCACCCGGTCCGCGGCCGTCGTCGCCGGGTTCTCGACCACGCCGAGCATCCGCTTCGCCTGGTCGTAGTACGGCGCCAGCTCGGCCTTCCAGTCGGTGATGTGCGCCCACTGCGGGTCTTCGTAGAAGCCGTCCGGGGGCTCGTACAGCGTGTTCGCGTACACCAGCGAGCCGCCGCCGACGCCGGAGCCGCTCATCACGAACGTGTTCTTCAGCAGCGTCAGCCGCTGGATGCCGAAGCAGCCCAGTGCCGGCGCCCACAGGTACTTCCGCACCCGCCAGGACGTCTTCGCGAACTCGTCGTCGGCGAACCGGCGGCCGGTCTCCAGCACACCGACGCGGTAGCCCTTCTCGGTCAGCCGCAGCGCCGTGACGCTGCCGCCGAAGCCCGAACCGATCACCAGGACGTCGTAGTCCATCAGCCCGCCACCCGGTAGTCGGCGACGTCGAAGCGCCGCGTCCGGCGGTCGTACTCGGTGACCACGCCGGGCCAGTTCGTCGTCACCCGGCCGTCCGCCTGCCGGTACCAGCTCGTGCAGGCGCTCCACACGCTGTGGCTCAGCCGCTGCTGCACCTCGCGGTCGTACCGGTCTTCGACCTCCGGCCGGACGTCCAAATAGGACACCCCGGGTCGCGCGAGCCGTTCCACCGCCTGGCGGATGTAGCGCGCCTGCCGCTCGATCATGTAGATGATGGACCCGGCGCCGAGGTTCGTGTTGGGGCCGTAGACGCAGAAGAAGTTGGGGAAGCCGGGCACGGTCATGCCCAGGTACGCCCGCGCGCCGCCGGACCACTCGTCGTCCAGGGACCGCCCGCCGAGGCCACGCACCTCCATCCGGCCGAGGAACTGCGTCGCGGCGAAGCCGGTGCCGTAGACCAGGACGTCCGCCTCGATTTCGGTACCGTCCTCGACGCGCACGCCCTTCTCGGTGATCTCGGTGATCCGCCGCGTCTCGACGTCGACGTCCGGCTGGGCCAGCGCGGGCAGGTAGTCGTTGGTGAAGAGGATCCGCTTGCAGCCCAGCGGGTACGCCGGCTTGAGCTTGGCCCGCAGCTCCGGGTCCTTGATGTGCCGGCGCCGCAGCTGCGCGGTCCGCAGCTCGAACATCTTCGCCAGCACGGGGTGGCGCGTCATCGCGTACGTGGCGTACTCGGCGAGGAGGAAGATCCGCAGCCGGCCGAGCAGCTGGGTCGGCGGCAGGTGCTCGAACAGCCAGTGCTGCCACCGCCGGTAGCTCGGATCGGACTTCGCCATGACGTACGGCGGCGTGCGCTGGAAGACCGTGACGTGCTGTGCGCGTTTCCGCAGCTCGGGCACGAACTGCACGGCGCTGGCCCCGGTCCCGATGACGGCGACGCGCTTGCCGGTCAGGTCCACGTCGTGGTCCCACCGCGCGGAGTGGAAGGCGTCGCCGGCGAAGCTTTCCCGGTTCGGGATGTCCGGCAGCACCGGCCGCGACAGCTGCCCGACGGCGGGCACGAAGACGTTCGCCTCGAAGGTCTCCCCGGTGCGGGTTTCGACGCGCCAGTGCCCGCGGTCCTCGTCGAACGCGGCCGAGGTGACCTCGCGGTGGTACCGGATGTGCGGCTCCAGGCCGTACTTCGCGATGACGCGCCGCAGGTAGGCGAGGATGTCGGGCTGGTACGAGAACCGCTTCGGCCACCGCGGGTTGGGCTCGAAGGAGAAGGAGTACAGCGGCGACGGGATGTCGCACGCGGCACCCGGGTAGGTGTTGTCCCGCCAGACGCCACCGGGCTCGGCCGCGCTTTCGAGGATCGTGAAGTCGGTGAACCCCGCGCGCTTGAGCTCGATCGCCGTCCCGATGCCGCCGAACCCGGTGCCCGCGATCAGCACCGACGGCCCCTTCGCCGAACCAGTCATGCCCGGAAAGCTACGGACTCCGCGCCTGTGACAACAGGCCACGAACGGTCACTCAATCGAGATTTCCGGCCAGCCTCACGCCGGCGGGTGCACGCGCACCTCGTGCGTCTCGGCCCTCGCCTCCGCCCACTTCACCAGCTCGCCCGCCGACTTCTCCAACGCCGTCAGGTCTCGCTTCGGCAGCTTCTCGAACGGCGACAGCTCGATCACCGCCGCCTTCTTCGTCGCCTTGATCTCCCAGAAGCCGCACACCTGGCCGCCGACCAGGAGCGTGCCCTTGACCAGGCCGTTGTGCGAGATCACGCGCTTGCGGTACCCGTCCGAGATGACCCGTGTCCGGTCTGCGTACGACAGGATCGTCTGGTCGAACGGCCCCAGCAGCCGTGGCGGCGCCGGGACGTCCTCGTCCGGCACCGTCAGCTCCGGCAGGTCCAGCAGCTCGCGGCCGTCCGGGTCGCGGTAACGCCGAAGGTCCATCGAAGAAGCCACCTCGCCCAGACGGGTGATTCCCGCCCACGTCTGGACGTCCGCCACCGTGGCCGGGCCGAACGCGCGCAGGTACCGCGAGAGCAGCGAAGCCGGGTCCGGAGAGGGGAGTGGAGCGCCCACCCACTCGTCCAGGCACGCGTACGTCGTCTGCCCGGCCTTGCCCCAGATCGCCCGCGGCGGCGTCTGCACCAGTGGCAGCCGGCCCCGGGCCAGGTGGGTCAGGGACGACGGCGGGGCGTCCCAGGTACGGGCCAGCTCGGCGCCCAGCGCGTTGCCCGGTATCGGGCCGCCGAGGAGCAGCTTCCGCGCCGCTTCGGCGACGAGCTCGTGGTCGAGCCCGGCCAACGCGGCCGCGTGCAGCGTGTTCTGCTTCAGGTCGCGGTCGTAGATGCCCTGGACGACCGGCCGCCACGCCAGCGCGTCCGCCGCCGTCACCAGGTGGACCGTGCCGCGCATCAGCGCGATCCGCACCACGCGCCGGCTCTCGAGCAGCTCCACCAGGTCCGCCGGCCGGAACCCCTCCAGTCGCGACCACAGCCCGAAGTACGGTGGGAAGGGTGCCTGCGCCTGAAGCCCGGCCAGGTGCTCCACCGCGTCGAAGGCGGACATCTTCGCCCGGCGCAGCAGCAGCTGGCGCTCCAGCGTGGCGCGGTTGAGGGCTCGTCGGCTCAAGGTCTGCACGCCGTCACCCTAACGATCACTCCGGACAATTCCGGTCCTCGATTGGACACCTTCTCCCGGCGTGATCCAGAATTCCGGCCATGGCCGAGCTCGCCGCGCCCGCCGTCGGGGACTGGGACTTCCCCCGCGGCACCGCGAGCATCGAGCTGATGACGCGGTTCGCCGCCGAGCGCGGCCTGCCGCCCGGACAGCTCCTGGCCGCCACCACGCTGACGCCGGAGCTGCTCGCCGATCCGGCCGTCCAGGTCGACGCGCGTCAGGAGCTGGCCGTCGTCCGCGCGCTGGCCGTCCTGGACGGATCCGACGCGACCGCGCTGGCGCTGGGGCGCCGCTACCGCGTCACCACCTTCGGCATCTTCGGGTTCGCCTGCATCAGCAGCCCGACGCTGCGCGATGCGATGCTGTTCGCCCTCCGCTACTTCGACCTGAGCTTCGCCTTCTGCATCCCGCACGTCGTCCTCGGCGCCGACCGGCTGACCCTGGAGCTCGACGACAGCCGCGTGCCCGCCGACGTCGCCCGCTTCCTCGTCCTGCGCGACCTGGCCGCGATCTTCGCCGTCATGCGCGACCTCCTGCCCGAGATCGCCCTCGACGAGCTGACCTTCCGGCACGAAAGCCCCACGCCGGAGCCGTATTTGGCCGCGTTCGGCATCCGGCCGCGCTTCGGCGCCGACGCCTGCCGGGCGACGCTCGACCCGGCGCTGCTGAGCCGGCCGCTGCCGCAGGCCAACGACCAGACCGTCGCCCTGTGCGCCGCGCAGTGCGAAGCGCTCGTCACGCGGCGGCGGCAGCGCTCGGGCATTTCGCAGCAGGTGCGCGAGCGGCTGGTCCGGCTCGGCGGCGTCGACGCGGGGATGGACGAGATCGCCCGGCAGCTGACGCTCAGCACGCGCACCCTGCGCCGCCGCCTGACCGAGGCCGGCACGAGCTACCGGGCGCTGGTCGACGAGGTCCGCCAGACGCTCGCCGAGGAGCTCCTCGACACCGGCGTGTTGTCGGTCGAGGACGTCGCCTACCGGCTCGGGTACGCCGAGGCGTCGAGCTTCATCCACGCGTTCAAGCGCTGGACCGGGCTGACCCCGGCGGCGTTCGCCCGGCGCTTCCGCGCCGCTCGGCGAGAACCGCCGGGTAGGTGAGCTTCAGCAGGTTGAGCAGCGAATCGGTGAGGAAGGTGCGCAGGGCCGCGCGGTCGAGCGTGCCGCGGATCAGCCACTCCCGCGACGCCGCGCGCAGCATCCCGCCGAACGACCGGATCATCGCCCGGAGTTCCTCGCGGCCCTCGGTCACGCCGGTCATCAGCGCGGCTTCCAGGACGCGGTCGGCGGCGATCTCGTCGGCCTCCAGCATGATCCGCTCGATCTCGGGGTCGCGCCCGGCCGACTCCGGCCCGATCACGGTCAGCCAGGCGTCGCGGTTGCGGTCCACCACCTCGATCCAGCGTTCGACGCCGATCGCCAGCCGCTGCTCCATCGTGGTGTCCGGCAGCGCTTCGGTGACCGGCGCGGGCACGATCATCAGCTGCCGCACCACTTCCAGGTACAGCTCGCGCTTCCCGCCGAAGTAGTGGTTGATCAGCGGGCGCGCCACCCCGGCGGCCGCGGCGATGTCCGAAGTGGACACCGAGGCGTAGCTGCCCGCGCCGAACAGGTGCCGGGCGGCGGCGAGGATCTCCGCACGCCGTTCGGCCGGTTCGAGCCGGCGGCGCCGCGGCCGGGTCCCACTCGTCATCCGCTCAGCCTCGCGGGGGATCGGCACGCTGTCAACAAGTAGTTGACCCGTCGTCAAAAGAGTGACTCCGGTGGCGGGCAAGCGGTGTTTCGCGCCAACCTTTGTCGTTACGCAACCGGAACAACCGGCCGGTAACTTCCCGGCACCCGGATGCGACGAGACGGCAGGGGGCCCGGACCGGGGGTAGGAGCAGATGAACGAAGAAGGCGCGCCGATCCGGCCGGCGGGACGCTGGGTGAGCGTCCGCCTGCAGCATCGCCACGTCAGCTTCGACGAAGGGTTCGAAGCGGACGAGCCGCTTCCGGACGGCGACTGCGCGGACGAGGCTTCGCTGTCGTACTCGGGAATCGTGATTTCCAGTTACGACCGGGGCGAGAAGGTCTCCGAGCGCTGGATCCCGCTGGGCGTCGACCCGTCCGAAGCGGACGACGAGCGGTTGATCGGCCAGCTGCGGGAGGCGCTGCTGTGGCAGGCGGGCCGTCCCCCGCAGACCGCGGAGGACTGACCCGCCCGGGCGCACCCTTCAAGCGCCCCAATGTGGCGTTGGTTGCGTCCAACGCACCGAACGCCACATTGGGGCGCATACGTCGCCCGGCTCAGGATCCGGTGCGCAGGCCCTCGAAGGCCACCTTGCACACCGCGTCCGCCACCTCGGCCGCCGAGGAGCCGCGCCGCGGCTTGTACCACTCGATCAGCGAGTTCACCATGCCGAACACCAGCCTGGCCGTCACCGCCGGATCCACGTCCGGGCGGACGTCGCCCTCCGCCTCGGCCTGCTTCACCAGGTCCGTCACCAGCCGGTCGAACTCACGCCGCCGCGCCAGGGCCGCCCGCTCCACCTTCGTGTTGCCCCGCACGCGCAACAGCAGCGTCACGAACGGCAGCCGGTCCGCCAGCACCAGGACGCTGCCGCGCACCAGGTGCTCCAGCCGGTCGATCGCGCGCCCGTCCAGCTGGGCCGTCTCGGAAGCCACCTCGAACAGCCCGTCGAGCGCCCGGTCCACCGCCAGCCGCAGCAGCTCCTCCTTGCTGGGCACGTGGTGGTAGATCGCCGACTTCGTGATGCCGAGCTTGCGGGACAGGTCCTCCATGCTCGTGCCGTCGTAACCGCGCTCGTTGAACAGCTTCACCGCCACCTGCAGCAACGACTCCAGGTCGTAGCCGGGCCGCCCGCGCCGCGGCGTCGTCACGGCTTGTCCCGCTGGTCGACGATGCGCCGCATCTTGCCCATCGACCGCTCCAGCGTGTCCGGGTCGACGACGTCCACCGACACCGTCACCCCGACGCCGTCCTTGACTTGCGAGACCAGGGAGGCCGCGGCCTCCGAACGGCCGTCGGCGGAAGCGTCGTGCCGGGCCTCCACCCGCACGGTCAGGTGGTCGAGCCGGCCGCGGGTGGACCGGACGAGCTGGAAGTGCGGGCTCAACCCGTCCGTGCGCAGCACGATCTCCTCGATCTGCGTCGGGAAGACGTTGACCCCGCGCAGGATGATGAGGTCGTCGGTCCGGCCGGTCACCTTGGCCATCCGCCGGAACGCCGGCCGCGCGGTGCCCGGGTTCAGTTCGGTCAGGTCGCGGGTGCGGTACCGGATGATCGGCAGCGCCTGCTTGGTCAGGGACGTGAACACCAGCTCACCGGTCTCCCCGCCGCCGAGGACGTCCTCGGAATACGGGTCGATCACCTCGGGGTAGAAGTGGTCCTCCCAGATGTGCAGGCCGTCCTTCGTCTCGACGCACTCCTGCGCGACACCCGGCCCCATCACCTCCGACAGCCCGTAGATGTCGACGGCGTCGAGCGCGAACCGCTCCTCGATCTCCGCGCGCATCTGCTCGGTCCACGGCTCGGCGCCGAAGATGCCCACCTTCAGGGAAGAAGCCCGCGGGTCGACGCCTTGGCGCTCGAACTCGTCGAGCAGCGTCAGCATGTACGACGGCGTCATCATGATGACCTCGGGCCGGAAGTCGGTGATCAGCTGGACCTGCCGCGCGGTCATCCCGCCGGACGCCGGGATCACCGTGCAGCCCAGCTTCTCCGCGCCGTAGTGCGCGCCGAGCCCGCCGGTGAACAGGCCGTAGCCGTAGGCGACGTGCACCTTGTGCCCCGGCCGCCCGCCCGCGGCGTGGATCGAGCGGGCCATCACCGTCGCCCACGTGTCGATGTCCCGCTCGGTGTACCCGACGACGGTGGCCTTGCCGGTCGTGCCGCTGGAGGCGTGGATGCGGCGGACCTGGTCCTGCGGCACGGCGAACATGCCGAACGGGTAGTTCTCGCGCAGGTCCTGCTTGGTGGTGAACGGGAACTTCGCCAGGTCGGCGAGCTCCTTGCAGTCGTCCGGGTGGACGCCGGCCGCGTCGAACTTGCGCGTGTACGCCGGAACGTTCGCGTAGGCGTGCCGGAGTGTCCACTGCAGACGTTCCAGCTGGAGGGCGGCCAGCTCGTCCGCGCTGATGTCCGTCTCGATCATGCACTGTCCCGTTTCGCGGAGAGGACGCGGCTGCGGCCGCGGAATTCGGCGACGACCTCGGGCCCGGCGGGGGTCTCCCGGTGGACCGTGACGTCGTAGAGGCCGTTGCGGCCGTAGCGGGTGCGCTCGGTGGCCGTGGCGACGAGGTGGTCGCCGAGCCGGCCGGCCGCGACGAAGGAGATGTCGGCGCCCGCGGCGACGGTCGCGGGGCCGTGGCTGTTGCAGGCGAGCGCGAAGGCCGTGTCGGCCAGCAGGAAGACGTACCCGCCGTGGGCGATGTCGTGGCCGTTGACCATCTCGCGCGTGATCGTCATGGTCGCCACGGCCCGGCCGCCGCCCGCTTCGACGAGTTCGATGCCCAGCGCGCGGGAAGCCTCGTCGGCGGCGAACATGGTGTGCGCGGCGTTGGTCATCTGCCCTCCGTCCCCACTGACCGAATGGACGGTCACTCGGCGGTGCCGCTCAGTAAAGGCAGTGGTCGGCGCCGGTGTCAAGCGCCGGACCCTTCCGATCTTCGGGACCAGCGGCTACCATGCGATTAACTGAACGTCCGGTAGGTAATTCGGCGAGAGGGACCTGATGGCATTGCTGCGCAGCTACGTCTCCGGGAGCTGGCACACCGCGGCGGACGAGGGCGTCCCGCTGCACGACGCGGCCACCGGCGAGGAGGTCGCCCGGATCTCGTCGGCGGGCGTCGACTTCGCGGCCGCCCTCGAGTACGGCCGCAAGGTCGGTGGTCCGGCCCTGCGCGAGCTGACGTTCCACCAGCGTGCGGCGCTGCTCAAGGCGCTCGCCTCGCACCTGCGCGAGCACCGCGACGAGCTGTACGCCCTCTCCGCTCGCACCGGTGCCACCCTCGGCGACTCGAAGTTCGACATCGACGGCGGCATCGGCGTGCTGTTCAGCTACGCCTCGAAGGGCAAGCGCGAGCTGCCGAACGACACCGTCTACGTCGAGGGCAACGTCGAGCCGCTCTCCCGCGGGGGCACGTTCGTCGCCCAGCACATCGCGACCCCGCTGCGGGGCGTCGCCGTCCAGATCAACGCGTTCAACTTCCCGGTGTGGGGTCCCCTGGAGAAGTTCGCGCCCGCCTTCCTGGCCGGTGTCCCGAGCCTGGTCAAGCCGGCCAGCCAGACCGCCTACCTGACCGCCCGCGTGGTCGAGCTGATCATCGAGTCCGGCCTCCTGCCCGAAGGCACGCTCCAGTTCGTCGCGGGCAGCGCCGGCGACCTGCTCGACCACGTCACCGCGCAGGACCTGGTGTCCTTCACCGGCTCGGCGTCGACCGCGCAGAAGCTGCGGACCCACCCGGCGATCGTGCGCCACGCCGTCCGCTTCAACGCCGAGGCCGACTCGCTGAACTGCTCGATCCTCGGCCCGGACGCCGTCCCGGGCACGACCGAATTCGACCTGTTCGTCAAGCAGCTGACCACCGAGATGACGGTCAAGGCGGGCCAGAAGTGCACCGCCATCCGGCGCGCGTTCGTGCCGGCCGCGCTGCTTGATGACGTCGCCGCGGCCGCGTCGGAGCGGCTGGCGAAGGTGACGGTCGGCAACCCGGCGTCCGAAGGTGTCCGGATGGGCGCGCTGGCCAGCCTGGAACAGCGCGAGGAGGTCCGGCGGTCGCTGAAGGCGCTGCTGGACGCCGGGAGCGTCGTCTTCGGCGACCCGGAGCGGGTCGACGTCGTGGACGCCGACGCCGAGCGCGGCGCCTTCATCTCCCCGGTGCTGCTCAAGGCCGACCCCGAACGCTCCGAGCCGCACGAGGTCGAGGCGTTCGGCCCGGTCTCGACGCTGATGCCGTACACGTCCACCGAGCAGGTCGTCGACTTCGCCGCGCGCGGCGGCGGCAGCCTGGCCGGGTCCGTCGTCAGCGCCGACAAGGAGTTCGTCCGCGAGGTCGTGCTCGGCGCGGCGCCGTTCCACGGCCGCCTGCTGGTGCTCGACGCGGAGGACGCGAAGGAGTCCACCGGGCACGGTTCGCCGATGCCGCAGCTGGTCCACGGCGGCCCGGGCCGCGCGGGCGGCGGCGAGGAGATGGGTGGCATCCGGGGCGTGCTGCACCACCTGCAGCGCACCGCCGTGCAGGGCTCGCCCGCCGTGCTCTCCGCGGTCACCGGCCGCTGGGTCGCCGGCGCGCCGCGCACCGAAGGCGTGCACCCGTTCCGGAAGTCCCTGGCCGAGCTGAAGATCGGCGACTCGGTGGTCGCCGGGCCGCGGGTCGTTTCGCAGGAGGACGTCGACCACTTCGCTGAGTTCACCGGCGACACGTTCTACGCCCACACCGACCCGGAGGCGGCCGCGGCCAACCCGCTGTTCGGCGGGATCGTCGCGCACGGCTACCTGGTCGTCTCGTTCGCGGCCGGGTTGTTCGTCTCGCCCGAGCCGGGCCCGGTGCTGGCCAACTACGGCCTGGAGAACCTGCGGTTCCTCACCCCGGTCAAGGTCGGCGACTCGCTCACGGTGACGCTGACCGCCAAGCAGATCACCCCGCGGATCGACCAGGAATACGGCGAAGTCCGCTGGGACGCCGACGTCACGAACGCCGAGGGCGAGTCCGTGGCCAAGTACGACGTCCTGACCCTGGTGTCGAAGGAGCAGCCGTGACGGCCACCGTTTCGCTGGAAGAACACTTCGAGCACACCATCGAGCGCGACCAGCGGATCGAGCCGCGCGACTGGGTGCCCGAGGGCTACCGCAAGACGATGATCCGGCAGATCGCGCAGCACGCGCACTCGGAGATCATCGGCATGCAGCCCGAGGGCAACTGGATCACGCGGGCGCCGTCGCTGCGGCGCAAGGCGATCCTGCTGGCCAAGGTCCAGGACGAAGCCGGCCACGGCCTCTACCTGTACTCCGCGGCCGCGACGCTGGGCGCGGACCGCGCGGACCTGACCGACAAGCTGATCACGGGCAAGCAGAAGTACTCGTCGATCTTCAACTACCCGACGCTGACCTTCGCCGACGTCGGCGTGATCGGCTGGCTGGTCGACGGCGCCGCGATCTGCAACCAGGTGCCGCTCTGCCGGTCTTCGTACGGGCCGTACGCGCGGGCGATGATCCGCATCTGCAAGGAAGAGTCGTTCCACCAGCGGCAGGGCTACGAGCTGCTGATGACCATGATGAAGGGCACCGAGCAGCAGCGGGAGATGGTCCAGGAGGCCGTGAACCGCTGGTGGTGGCCGTCGCTGATGATGTTCGGCCCGCCGGACGCCGATTCGCCGAACACCGCGCAGTCGATGGCGTGGAAGATCAAGCGCCACACCAACGACGAGCTGCGGCAGCGGTTCGTGGACATGTCGGTGCCGCAGGCCGAAGCCCTCGGCGTCACGTTCCCGGACCCTTCGCTCAAGTGGAACGCCGAGCGGGGGCACTACGACTTCGGCGCCGTGGACTGGGACGAGTTCAAGAACGTGCTGAAGGGCAACGGGCCCTGCAACGCTTCGCGGATCGCGCACCGGCGCCGGGCCCACGAAGACGGCGCGTGGGTGCGGGAAGCCGCCGTCGCCCACGCCGCGAAGAAGGAGCACAAGTGAGCGAGCTGACTTCCGAAGGCGGCCACGGCGCCGTCCCCCTGGAAGGCGTCCCCGCCGCTCCGGGCACGGTCAAGCACGACTGGCCGCTGTACGAGGTGTTCGTCCGCGGCAAGCGCGGGCTGAACCACGTGCACGTCGGGTCGCTGCACGCGGCCGACGACCAGATGGCCCTGCACCACGCGCGCGACCTCTACACGCGCCGCAACGAAGGCGTGTCGATCTGGGTCGTGCGCGCGGCGGACATCACGGCGTCGTCGCCGGACGAGAAGGACCCGTTCTTCGCACCCAGCGGCGACAAGGTCTACCGGCACCCGACGTTCTACGACATCCCCGAGGATGTGCCGCACATATGAGTTTCGACAACGTGTACGAGGCCATCACCGAGGAGAACGACGCGCGCTGGGCGTTCGGCACCGGCTTCGAGGACCCACTGTCCGGAGTGGACACTTTGGTGCCGTCCGGAGTGGACGCCGCGCAGCTGGCCGCGTACTGCCTGATGCTGGGCGACGACGCGCTGATCTTCTCCCACCGGCTCCAGGAGTGGTGCACCCACGCGCCCGAGCTGGAAGACGAGGTCGCGATCGCCAACATCGCCCTGGACCTGCTGGGCCAGGCGCGGCTGCTGCTCGCGCGCGCCGGCAAGGCCGACGGCTCCGGGCGCACCGAGGACTCGCTGGCGTTCCTGCGTGCGGAGAACGAGTTCCGCAACGTCCGGCTCGCCGAACTGGGCGGCGGGCACTTCGGCCACCTGATCGCGCGCCTGTTCGTGTTCTCGACGTGGCGACTGGCGTTGTTCCAGCGGCTGGTGTCCTCCGTGGACCCGGTGCTGGCGGCGATCGCGGACAAGGGCGTCAAGGAACTGGCCTACCACCGCGACTACGCGGCGCAGTGGCTGGTCCGCCTCGGCGACGGGACGCCGCTGTCGCACGCTCGGATGCAGGAGGGCCTGGACGAACTCTGGCCGTACGTGGGGGAGCTGTTCCGCACGCACCCCGGGGAATTCGTCGACGCGGCGTCGCTGCGTCCGGAGTTCGACGCGGTGCTGGACCAGGCCCTGGCCGCGGGAACGCTTTCGAGGCCTGCTTCCGGTGAGCTGGCCGGCGTGTCGGGCCGGATGGGCCGCGACGGCGTCCACACCGAGTCGTTCGGGTACCTGCTGGCGGAGCTGCAGAGCGTGGCCCGGGCGATGCCGGACGCCCGATGGTGACCGCGGCGGCCGTGGCGGCCACCGTCACCGACCCGGAGCTGCCGATGCTGACGCTGGCGGACCTCGGGGTGCTGCGCTCGGTGTCGGAGTCCGAGGGCCGCGTGGTCGTCGCGATCACGCCGACGTACACCGGCTGCCCGGCGATGGACACCATGCGCGACGACCTGGAGCACGCGCTGGTCTCGGCGGGCTACCCGGACGTCGAGATCCGGACGCAGCTGTCGCCGGCGTGGACGTCGGACTGGATCTCCGCGGCGGGCCGCCGGAAGCTCGCCGAGGCGGGGATCGCGCCGCCGGGTGCCGCGCCGCGGCGGTCGGGCCCGATCCCGCTGACGCTGTCGGCGCCGGTTTCGCGGGTTTCTTGCCCGCACTGTGGTTCCGCGGACACCGAAGAGCAGTCCCGGTTCGGCGCGACGGCGTGCAAGGCGCTGTGGCGCTGCCGCGCGTGTCTGGAGCCGTTCGAGCACGTCAAGGAGATCTGAAGTGGCGCGGTTCAACTCCCTGAAGGTGGCCGGGGTCGAGCGGCTGTGCGACGACGCGGTCGCGGTGACCTTCGACGTGCCGTCGTCGCTGGCGGCGGAGTACGCGTTCAAGCCGGGCCAGTCTCTGACGCTGCGGCGTTCGATCGACGGCCGTGACGAGCGCCGGTCGTACTCGATCTGCGCGCCGGCTGGCGCGGCCCCGCGGGTGGGCGTCCGCCTGGTCCCGGACGGGTTCTTCTCGTCGTGGCTGGTGAACGAGGTCCGCGCGGGCGACACGATCGAGGTGGCCCCGCCGTCCGGATCGTTCACCCCCGACCTGTCCGAGGGCGGTCACCACGTCCTGATCGCGGCGGGTTCGGGCATCACCCCGGTGCTGTCGATCGTGTCGTCGCTGCTGAAGTCGTCCACGGCGACGGTGACGGTGCTGTACGGCAACCGCCGCACGGACACGGTGATGTTCGCGGACGAGCTGGCCGACCTGAAGGACAGCGCACCGTCGCGGCTCGAGCTGATCCACGTGCTGTCGCGGGAGCCCCGCGAGGCGGACCTGTTCACCGGCCGCCTGGACGTCCCGAAGCTGCGCACGCTGTTCTCCACGCTGGTGCCGGTGGAGTCGGTGGACCACTGGTGGCTGTGCGGCCCGTTCGAGATGGTGTCGGGCGCGCAGGAGCTGCTGGCCTCGCTGGGCGTGCCTTCGTCGAAGGTGCACCAGGAGCTGTTCTACGTGGACACCCCACCGGCCCCGGTGGAGCACCTCGACCCGGCGGTCGCGGGGGAGTCCTCGGAGGTCTCGGTGGTCCTGGACGGCCGTTCGACGCCGATGACGCTGCCCCGTTCGTCATCGGTGCTCGACGGCGCGCAGAAGTTCCGCCCGGACCTGCCGTTCGCCTGCAAGGGCGGGGTGTGCGGAACGTGCCGCGCCCGCGTGACGGAGGGCAAGGTGGACCTGCGGCGCAATTTCGCACTGGAGCAGGCGGAGATCGAGGCGGGCTTCGTCCTGACATGCCAGTCGTACCCGGTCTCGGAGACCCTCACGGTCGACTTCGACGCCTGAGCTAGCCGGTTCCTTCCTCGGCGTCCGCGAAGCCCCACTCACGGGCCAGGCGGGTCAGGGCTTTCGCCGCCCAGGCCCGCCGCTCGTCCCGGTCGAGCCCGATCGGGGCCACCACGGTCACCGCACCCTGCGGGCCCGGCAGTTCTTCCGGTTTCCCGAACGCCGAGAGGTCGACGACGGCCGGCAGGCTGGTGTCCGCCTTGACCTGAAGTGTCACGGTCGGGGGCGCCAGCAGTGCGGCGCACTCGGGGTTGGGGACGAGCGCGCCGGGGACCACGACGGTCGCGGTGTGCCACGCCGCCGTCCACAGTTCGACGATCTCGTTCGCCGTGACCCGGAGGCCGGCCGTGGACCCGTCCGGCCGCGCCGACGCCCACACCGCGAAATTGGCCTGGAACTCGACGGAAACCGTGACCGCCGAGGTCCAGCTGCCCGGAAGCAGGAGGCGCGCGACCGCGCGGACGGCCGTGCGCCCGTCGGCCGGCCTGCGCACGGTGTAGTCGTACCGGGCGTCTTGTCCGGTCTGGCGGACTTCCGGCCCGCTCGCCCGTTCCCACCGGCCCGGTGCGGTCCGGGCCCGCCGGAGGAGAGACAACGCCGGGAGGAGTGTGCTGATCGGCGCTTCCGGGAGCGCCGCTTCGATCAGGTCGCGAGTGCGCCGCGTGATCTCGACCTGGTCGTCGAGCTGCCACGGCAGGGTGGCGACGGCGCGCACGGTCAGATCCGCCGGCCCGGCGGTCGGCAGCCAGAAGGCTCCGGTGGCTTTCGTGTCCAGCCGGGGCCGGGGATGCCACCACGCCGTCTGCGTCGCGGGGTCGCGGTGCAGGACGCCCGCCTGCCAGGTGCCGTCGTCGAGGTCGACCGCACGGGCGGCGGCATCGAGCTGGCCCGAGGTGGGAAACCCGGGCCCGTCGGGGAAGCCGGGGAGGGCCGCGAGGTCGTCCCAGATCGGCCCGGCGACCACCACGGCCCGTTTGCCGGCGACCGCGCAGATCGCGGCGCCGCCGGTGAAGTGCTGGACGAAGCCGGGTCCCTCGCGGTAAGCCCGGCCGGCCGGGGTGCCCAGGCGGCCGCCGGCTCGGCGGGCGGCGTCTTCGAACGCCCGCTCGGTTCGCGGGTCGGCTCCTTCACCGATCCGGATGGCGGGAGTGCCGGGGACCGTCACGGAACCGGCGTTGCCCACCTGGATCACGACCCCGTGGACGTCCCCGGTGACCACGTTCCGGACGGCCGGGGCCGGCTGCGGTCGTGGCGGGATCCGCCTCGGCCCGAGCACCGGACGCGCACCCAGCGGCGGCACCTCGAGCTCGGGCTGGTCCAACAGCATGCGGAGGAGCTTTTCGGCGCCCGCGACGGTGAAGTCCGAAACCGAATACACCGTCGAAGTGACCGAAGCGAGGAACTCCGGCACGTCACCCGGGCCGCGGCCGGGCAGCAGGAGAGGCACGAACCGCTTCAGCGCGTTCGGGTCGGCGTAGAACGCGTCGCGAACCTGCCGGGCCTTCCAGAGGATGCCGGGTCCCTCGTGCGCGCCGCCGTCTCCGGCACTGCGGCGGTACGCGGGCGAGGCGATCACCAGGACGTAGTCGGCTTCGCGGAGCCGCCCGGCCGTCCACAACGCCCAGTCCCGGCGCTCGTTCGCTTCACCCAGGTCGAGCCGCGCGTCGACACTGCAGGACCGGAGGAACCGCCACAGCCGGATCAGCTGATCCTCGTGCGAAGGGTCGTCCGGCTCGTCGGCGTACGAGAGGAGCACCTGGGTCACGCGCACCTCCCACCTCGTCCGCGCGAGGGAGGGATTCTACCGACTCGGAGTCGCCGGTCAGAGCTTGCGGCGCCGGCGGCGTCGGGGCCGCGGTTCGGGCGCCGGGTCCTCCGGAGGCTCCTCCCGGGCCGCCGGGTCCGTCAGGCCCAGCATTTCCGCCGCCAGCTGCTGGGAACTCGCGAACATGCCCGTCGGGGCCTCGCTCGCCCGGCGCAGCGCCGACGGGCGGAGGCGGTTGTAGCCGCGGACCGTCACCGGCCGGCGGGCGCGCAGGTCGTACGCCTTCTCGTCCGCGAGCTCCGCGGCCAGCTCGCGGTCGACCAGGATCGTGCCCGGGCGGGCCACCGAGGTCAGGCGCGCGGCCAGGTTGACCACCGAGCCGTAGACGTCGCCGAAGCGCGACAGGATGCGCCCCGACGCCAGGCCCGCGCGGACGGCCGGCAGTGTCTCGTCCGCCGACGTGCGCTCGGTCAGCGTCAGGGCGATCTCCGCCGCGTCGACCGGGGCGTCCGCCACGAACAGGACTTCGTCGCCGATCATCTTCACCACGCGGCCGTGGTGCTCGGCGATCACCTCGGTGGCCAGGGTCTCGAAGGCGTCGAGCACGCGGCTCAGCTCGTCTTCGCCGATCTGGCGCGTCAGGCGCGTGTAGCCGACCATGTCGACGAACCCGACCACCTGGGTGCGGGTCTCCAGGTGTTCGTCCGGGGCCGCGAACGCGCGCCCCGCGTAGGCCGCGAGGTGGCGGCGCCACACGAAGTTCTGGACTTGTTCCAGCTCCGGCAGCAACCGGTCGACCAGGCGCGTCACCTGGCGTTCGCTGCGGCCGAGCTCCGGCTGTTCCCGGATCAGCTGCCAGAGCATGTCGACCTGCCACTCGGCCAGCCGCGACAGGTGCTGGCCGAGTGCGCGCGTCACCGAGACCTCGATGCTCGGGTCGATCAGCCCCGACTGCACCAGCTGGTCGGCGGTCCGCATCGCCTCGACGTCGGCGTCGGTGAAGACGACCTCGTCGTCGCGCACGGTCGCGAACCCGAGCGCGCGCCAGAGCCGGCGTGACCGCTCGTCGGGCACGCCGGCCTTCTCCGCCACTTCGAGCCGGGTGTACTTCCGCCGGCCGCCGAGCAGGACGCGTTCGAGCCGCTGCTGAAGTTCCTCGCCCGGACCGGTCACGTCAGGTCGTGTGGACGATCAGCACGTCCACGCCGGACTTGCGGGCCACCTCGGACGGCACCGAGCCCAGGATGCGGCCGGCGATCGTGTTCAGCCCGCGGTTGCCGACGACCAGCAGGTCGGCCTCGCGCTCCTTGACCACCTTGCGCAGCGAGTCGACCGGGTCGCCCTTGACCGCGACCGTGTCGATCTTCTCCGCGCCCGCTCGTGCCGCGCGGTCCCGCGCCGATTGCAGGGTGTCTTCGGCCGGGGCCGAGCCGACGACCTGGTACGCCTCGTCGCCGAGGGCGTCCTGGGCCTTGTCGACGTCGGACTGGCTCGCCGGGTAGAACGCACACGCGATGACGAGCGTGGCGCCCGCGTCGCCGGCCACCGCCGCCGCGCGGTCCACCGCCGCGAACGAGGACTCCGAGCCGTCCGTGCCCACCACCACGGTCCGATATGCCGCACCCATGCGCAAAACCTCCAGGTGATCCCGCGTGAGCAGGGACGATAGCCGGTCGGTACCGACCGCGCAGGCTCGTCCGCGCCCGTGTCGGGTGGAAGGTTACTCGCCAGTCGCTTTCTGCGCTCCGCTCGCCCGCGGAGCCGGCTTCGGCGCCGCTTTGGGGGCCGCGGTGGCGGCGGGCTTGGCCGCGGGTTTGGCCCCGGGCTTCGGCTTCGGCACATCGGAGGCGCGGATCCGGATCGTCTCCTCGACGTCGGTGACCCGCACGGTCTGCTCGGTGTCGTCCGGCTTGGGGTCGGTGACCAGGTCGGCCTTGACGTCGGCGGGCACCTTGACGTCGTCGCCGAGGACGGTGTGCGCCTCGGCCAGCACGGCCCGCGCCGCCCGGACCTGCTCGGCGAGCCCGCCGCGCACCTTCCGCAGCGCGTCGACCCGCTCGTTCGCCTGGGTGATCCGCCGGTTGGATTCCTCCGTGGCCGACGTCACGCGGCGCCGCGCCTCGTCGGCGGCTTCGGCGAGCCGCGCGTTGGCCTCGGTGATCGAGTCCTGACGCCGCTTGTTGGCATCCGCGACGGACTCCCGCTGACGGCGGTCGATGTCGGCCTTCGCAGCCTTTTCCTCTTCGAGAACCTTCGCCCGGATGTCGGCGGCGTCCTGCGTGGCCTCCTGGACGCGCCGCGCGGCCTCGGCCTTGCTCGCGGCTTCCTGTTCGGCCAGCACCCGCATCGCCTCGGTGCGGCGCGAGGCCATCGCGATCTCGAAGTCCTCTTCGACCTTGGTGCGCCGATCCTGCGACTCGGTGTCGAGCCGCTTGCGCTCGGCCTCGGCCTCGGCGGTGATCTTCTTGGCCTCGGCGCGGGCGTCTTCGAGGACCTTCCGGTGCTCGGCCTCCATCTCCTTGCGCCGGAGGTCGAGTTCGGTGAGCAGCTGCTCGTACCGGGCCCGCATGGCACTGGCATCGGTCTCGGCCTTGGCCCGGATGTGCCCGGCCTCGGCTTCGGCACGGGCGCGCGTGTCGGCGGATTCGTCCTGCGCGAGCCGCAGCATCCGCTGCAACCGTTCGGACAGGCCTTCGACGCTCGTCGGCGGCTGGGCAAGCCGGTCGACCTGCCCACGCAGATCCGCGATCTCGCCGCGCGCGATCTCCAGCTGGCGGGCAAGGTCCCCCGCCTGCGCAATGGCGGCGTCCCGATCCGCGGTGAGCATCTTCAGATCGGCATCCAGCCGTTCAAGGTGCTCATCGACCTGCGCTCGGCTGTACCCGCGCTTCGCCACGTCGAAGCCGGCTCCCAGCGGCACAAGCTCCCGTTCATCGCCAAGGCTCATGGGGCCTACCGTAGTCGCAGTCCGGTCACGGAAGGGTGAGCACCCGGGCGGTGCGCCGAACGAGCGGTCTCCCGCGGCGAAAGGAACCGCCGGAATCGCCTGGTTCTTCGGGGCTTCCTGGCGCCGGCAGTTAGCGCGCTGACGGCGGTCCCCGGCGCGGCGAGCAGGGCGGCTTCCGGTGCCGAGATCAGGCCGGTTCCGGCCGGCCCGGGACCGGGCGGGCTTCCTGCACCGGGACTGGGTGAGTTCCGGTCGCGGGAGCAGGCCGGGTTCCGGCCCAGGGGCCTGGGTGGGGTTTGGGCCGCGGGGCGAGGTGGGCTTCGGCCGCGGGAGCGAGCGGGCTTCCGGCCTTGGGGGCCGGGTGGGTTTCGGCCGCGGGAGCGGGCCGGGTTCCGGCCCGGGGCCCGAATGGGGTTTGGCCGCGGAGCCGGATGGGCCTCGGGCCGCGGGGCCAAGCGGACCTCGGCCGCGGGAGCGAGCAGGCTTGCGGCCCTGGGAGTGGGCGGGCTTTCGGCCGCGGGTCCGGGCGGCTTCGACCGCGGGCGCGAGCCGGTTCTCGGCGCCGGGAGCCGACCCGCTCCCGGCGCCGTTGGGCGTCAGGCGCCGCGGAATGCGTTGATGCCTTCGATGTGTTTGGCGCGTTTCTCTTCGTTGCGGATGCCGAGGCCTTCTTGGGGGGCGAGTGCGAGGACGCCGACCTTGCCTTGGTGGGCGTTGCGGTGCACGTCGAGGGCGGCCTGCCCGGTCTCCTCCAGCGCGTAGGTCTTCGACAGCGTCGGGTGGATCAGGCCCTTGGCGATCAGCCGGTTCGCCTCCCACGACTCGCGGTAGTTGGCGAAGTGGGAGCCGATGATCCGCTTCAAGTTCATCCACAGGTACCGGTTGTCGTACTGATGCATATAGCCCGAGGTCGAGGCGCAGGTGACGATCGTGCCGCCCTTGCGTGCGGCGTAGACCGACGCGCCGAAGGTCTCCCGGCCCGGGTGCTCGAACACGATATCCGGGTCCTCACCCCCGGTCAGCTCACGGATCTTCGCCCCGAACCGCTGCCACTCCCTCGGGTCCTGCTCGTCCTCGTTCTTCCAGAACCGGTAGCCCTCGGCGCTGCGGTCGATGATCAGCTCGGCCCCCAGCTTCCGGCAGATCGCCGCCTTCTCCGGGCTGGACACCACACACACCGGGATGGCGCCGCCGTTGAGCGCGTACTGCGTCGCATACGAGCCCAAACCCCCCGACGCACCCCAGATCAGCACCACGTCACCCTGCTTCATGTCCGCGCCGTTGCGCGAAACGAGCTGGCGGTAGGCGGTCGAGTTCACCAGCCCGGGCGAGGCGGCCTCCTCCCAGGTCAGGTGGTCCGGCTTGGGCATCAGCTGGTTGGCCTTGACCAACGCGACCTCCGCCAGCCCGCCGAAGTTGGTCTCGAAACCCCAGATCCGCTGCTCGGTGTCGAGCATCGTGTCGTTGTGCCCGTCCGGACCCTCCAGCTCGACGTTCAGGCAGTGCGCGACCACCTCATCGCCGGGCTTCCAGTTGTGCACCCCCACCCCGGTCCGCAACACCACACCCGACAGGTCCGAGCCGACCACGTGATACGGCAGATCGTGCCGCTTCGCCAGCGGCGACAGCTTCCCGTACTTCTTCAAGAACTTGAACGTCGGAATCGGCTCGAAAATCGACGTCCACACCGTGTTGTAGTTGATCGCACTCGCCATCACGGCGACCAGTGCTTCGCCGGGGCCGAGCTCGGGAACGGGGACGTCATCGACGTGCAGCGACTTGCGTGGATCCTTGTCCCGGCTCTCCAAGCCCTCGAACATGTCGACCTCGTCCGCGTGCACCGTCACCCCGCGGTAGCTCTCGGGCACGGGCAACGAGCCCACCGCGGCGGACTCGCCGTTCAGGATGGCCTGCTGGATCTCGCCGAGCTGCGTCATCGGTTCCTCCGCGGAGATGGGGGGCGTTGGCGGCAGAAATTACTCGCCGGTAACACGCGTCCACAACTGTACGAGACGGACAGCACGATTACACGCCGAACTGTGACCGGCTCACCTTGACCGGCTGGCCAGTCAAGCGGATCATCGACGTCGGGTACACCACCCGACCAGCAGTTTCACCGACGGAGGTGAGCACGAATGAGTGAAGTCTCTACGCGCGCGTGGACCCGGCCCCACGACTGGGCCGAGGTCGTCATCGGGGTGGTCGCCGCTCTTTCACCCCTTTGGCTGAGCACGGACACGACCGCGATGTGGACGATGGTCGTCCTGGGCGCGCTGATCGCACTCGACGGCCTGGTGTCGCTGGCGATGCCGGGCATGGTCTACGGCGAAGGCATCCAGATCGCGCTCGGCGTGCTGCTCTTCATCGCGCCGTGGGTGATGGGGTACACGGAATTCAACGGCGCGTCCTGGACGTCCTGGATCGCCGGGGTGCTGACGGTCATCGCCGGCGCGGCAGCGATGCCGGTCGCGAACGCCGCGCACCGCACGGCCGGGCAGCACTGACGACGCAGGAGGCACGGGAATGACCGAGGATTCGGCGAAGGAGCGCATCCTCTGCGCCGCCGAGGCGCTCTTCGCCGAGTCCGGCTTCGACGCCACCCCGACTTCGCGCATCGCGGAGCAGGCCGGGGTGCCGAAGGGGCTGGTGCACTACTACTTCCGCCACAAGTCGGACCTGCTCACGGCGCTCGTCGCGCGGCTGCCCGACGAGCGCATCGAGCCGGCGGTGGTGGTGGTCCCGGGCGACCTGGCGGGCAGCTTGAGGCGGCTGGTCCGCGAGCTGGACCACCGCTTCAGCAGGTCACTGGGGCTGTCGCACTTGCTGTGGCGCGAGGCGGACACGCACCACGTGGTCCGCGACGCGCTGCACGAACGTTTCCAGGTCCTGGTCCGCCAGGTCAGGGCGGTGATCGTCGCGGCGACGGGTGGCGTAGTGCCGACGGCCGACGTGGATCGGGCGTCGGGGTTGCTGGCGCGCGCGGTGAGCCACCGGCACGCGACGGCCCGGCATTCGGAGGACGACCTGCCCGCGGAGTTCGACGGGGAGCTGACGTTCATCGCGGACGCGCTGTCGTCCAAGGCCGCGCCCGCTTAGCCGGGTCGCGTTCGCCGCGGCCGGCGCGCGCCGGCTCGGCTGGGTGCTCTGTCGGCCGTGGGGTTACCGGCGACCGGCTTGCGTGGCTGTGTCGCCGGGTGGGCGCGCGCTCTTGCCCGCCTGGCCGGCTTGGCTGGGCGCGCTCGCTCAGCCCGCGGGTGCCCCGCCGGCGGCCCGCGTGCCCGCGCCTGCTGGTGAGGTGGTGCGCCCGCTGATGTGCGCCTTGCGGGCCCGCCATCGAGGCAGTGGCCCGCTTCCGCCGGCGGTGTCCGTGCTCATCGGCGTGGTGGCCGCGCGCCCGTTTCTTGTCACGGGCGTGCGGCTCCGCGCCGAACCCTTGCGGCGGAACGACTCAGTGCGCCGTGGCGTCCTTGGCCGGCTCCACCAGTTCCACCAGGACGCCGCCCGCGTCCTTGGGGTGGACGAAGTTCACCCGGCTGTTCGATGTGCCCCTCTTCGCCTCCTCGTACAGCATGCGCAGGCCCTTTTCGCGCAGGGCCGCGGCCGCGGCGTCCACATCGGACACGCGGTAGGCCAGCTGCTGCAGGCCCGGGCCGCTCTTGGCCAGGAACTTGCCGATCGCCGAGTCGTCGCGCAGCGGGGCCAGGAGCTGGATCTGCGTCTCCGTACCCGCCGTGCCCGGGGCGCGCAGCATCGCCTCGCGGACTCCCTGCTCCTCGTTCACCTCCTCGTGCGCGACCTCCAGGCCGAAGTGCGCGCGGTGGAACTCGATGGCCGCGTCCAGGTCCGGGACCGCGATGCCGACGTGGTCGATGGCCGTCACGAACGGCCGCAGGGCGTCATTCATGGAGGCAGGATAGGGGGCCCGCGCGCCGCTTCGAGGCGGAATCGTCGCGTGCCCCGCCTCACACTGGCTCCATCAAGAAGCCCTGCTCCCGGGTATGGTCGGGAAAACTGCCCATGCGCCGATGCTTGGAGGACGCCGTGTCCGGTTCCGTGATCCTGGGTGCCGCCCGTACGCCGATCGGGCGCCTGCTGGGCTCCCTCAAGGACTTCACGGGCGCCCAGCTGGGCGGGGTCGCGATCAAGGCGGCCCTCGAACGCGCCGGCGTCTCCCCGGACGCGGTGCAGTACACGATCATGGGTCAGGTGCTGACCGCCGGCGCCGGCCAGATCCCGGCGCGGCAGGCCGCCGTCGCCGCGGGCATCCCGATGAGCGTGCCCGCGCTGACCATCAACAAGGTCTGCCTCTCCGGCCTCGACGCCATCGCGCTCGCCGACCAGCTCATCCGCGCCGGCGAGTTCGACCTCGTCGTCGCCGGCGGCCAGGAGTCGATGACCCAGGCGCCGCACCTGCTGCCCAAGTCCCGCTCCGGCTTCAAGTACGGCGACACCACGCTCGTCGACCACATGGCCTACGACGGTCTCTTCTGCGCCTTCGACCAGGTCGCCATGGGCTCCTCGACGGAGAAGTACAACTCCCGCTACGGCGTCACGCGCGAGCAGCAGGACGCGTTCTCCGCCCGCTCCCACCAGCGCGCCGCCGAGGCGATCAAGAACGGCTACTTCGCCGACGAGATCGCGCCGGTCTCCATCCCGCAGCGCAAGGGCGACCCGGTCGTCTTCGACACCGACGAGGGCGTCCGCGCCGACACCACCGCCGAAGGCCTCGCCAAGCTGCGCCCGGCCTTCGCCTCCGACGGCACCATCACCGCGGGCTCGGCCTCGCAGATCTCCGACGGCGCCGCCGCGGTCATCGTCGCCAGCAAGGCGAAGGCCGAGGAGCTCGGCATCACGCCGCTCGCCGAGATCGGCGCGCACGGTGTCGTCGCCGGGCCCGACGCGAGCCTGCACGAGCAGCCGTCGAACGCGATCCTCGCCGCGCTGGCGAAGGCAAATCTGACCGCCGACGCCCTCGACCTCGTCGAGATCAACGAGGCCTTCGCCGCCGTCGGGCTCGTCTCCACCGAGAAGCTCGGCCTCGACCCGGAGAAGGTCAACGTCAACGGCGGGGCCATCGCGCTCGGCCACCCGATCGGCGCCTCCGGTGCCCGGCTCGCCGTGCACCTGATCCACGAGCTGCGCCGCCGCGGTGGCGGGCTCGGCGCGGCCGCGCTGTGCGGTGGCGGCGGCCAGGGCGACGCCCTCCTGCTGCGGGTGCCGTCGGCGTAAGTGGCCGGACCACTCGACCTCGACGACCTCGTCGGCCGCGCGCGGGACGGGCAACCCCGGGCCGTCGCGCGGCTGCTGTCGCTCGTCGAGGACGCCCACCCGCGCGTCGCGGAGATCGCCCGGACACTCACCCCGTACACCGGGCGAGCCCGGGTCGTCGGCCTCACCGGCCCGCCCGGTGTCGGCAAGTCGACATCGACCTCGGCTCTGCTCACCGCGTTGCGCGCGGAGGGCAAGCGGGTCGGGGTGCTCGCCATCGACCCGTCTTCGCCGTTTTCGGGCGGGGCGCTGCTCGGCGACCGGATCCGGATGACCGAACACGCCACCGACCCCGGCGTGTTCATCCGCTCGATGGCCACCCGCGGGCACCTCGGCGGGCTCTCGTGGGCGACGCCGCAGGCGGTGCGCGTGCTGGACGCGGCCGGTTTCGACGTCGTGCTGATCGAGACCGTCGGCGTCGGGCAGTCCGAAGTGGACGTCGTGAAACTCGCCGACACCACGGTGGTGCTGCTCGCGCCGGGCATGGGCGACGGCATCCAGGCCGCGAAGGCCGGGGTGCTGGAGATCGCCGACGTCTTCGTCGTGAACAAGGCGGACCGCGAGGGCGCCGACGCCACCGTGCACGACCTCAAGCAGATGATCTCCCTGGCCCGACGGGAAATCCGGGGGCCGAGCTGGCGCCAGCCGATCGTGCGGACCGTCGCGGCCAAGGGCGAGGGCGTCGACCAGGTCGTGGAGGCGCTGGCCGCGCACCACGACTGGCTCGCCGAGCACGACGAGCTGGCCCGGCGCCGGGTGGCCCGAGCGCGCGACGAGGTCGAGGCCATCGCCATCCGGCGGTTGCGGGCCGAGCTCGTGGACCTGCGTGGCGGGGGACGGCTCGCCGGTGTCGCCGAGCGGGTCGTGGCGCGGGAACTCGACCCGTTCGCCGCCGCCGACGAGCTGATCGCGGACCTTCGCGGCTAGCGCGGACGCGAGCCGACTCAGCAGGAACCGTGCCACCGCAACGGGTCTTCGCCGAACTTCCATGGTGTACTCCCCTCGTGGGCGGCGAGTTTGCCGCGTGCCGACCATCGTGCGCCGGGGGTCCGACAATTTCCGGGGTGCGGGCGCCGAGGTTCACCCGATGGGCTGACGAGGGCGACTTTCGCCGGTTCTGGCTGTCGGTGCCGCGCCCTAGACTGCGGGACGCTCCGGAACCGGGCGATCACTGGGAGGGCGTACAGCATGAATAAGACACTTCTGACCGCGCTGGCGGCGGGCGCGTTGTTCGTGGCCGGTCAAGGCGTGGCCACGGCGGCCGACGCTCCGCCGCCGAAGACGACCCACGGGCCTTGCCAGTACACCGAAACGCCGGACGAACCGCCCGCGCGGCCGGTGCCGCTGCCGCCCGACCCGCGGCACACGCCGAGCCACGGCAAGGTCGACGTCGCCATCCCGACCAGCCAGGGCGCGCTGCCGCTGCGGCTGGACCGCGCGAAGGCGCCGTGCACCGTGCAGAGCTTCCTGCACCTGGCGCGGCACCGGTTCTACGACCACACGGTGTGCCACCGGCTGACCGCGTACCCGACGCTGAAGGTGCTGCAGTGCGGCGACCCGACGGCGACCGGCGAGGGCGGGCCGGGCTACAAGTACAAGGACGAGCTGCCGGTGGACCTGCCGCCGGCACCGACCGACCCGACCGGCGCCCGGCGTGTCTACGCGCGTGGCCTCCTGGCCATGGCCAACGCGGGGCCGGACACGAACGGTTCGCAGTTCTTCGTCGTGTACGGCGATTCCGCGCTGCGGCCGAACTACACGGTGTTCGGCACGGTCGGTGCGGACGGGCTGCGGACGCTGGACAAGGTCGCGGCCGGCGGGATCCAGCCGACCGCGGAGGACCCGGCGCCGGTCGACGGGACGCCGGTGCTGCGGACGGAACTGCTGCGGGTCCGGCCGGACTGCTGGTTCTGACGGTGGTCGCGGGCCGCTCCGGTGGGGTGGCCCGCGGGCATCGCGGGTGCCTGGCGGGGTATTTCGCGTGATCGGACGGGCTTCATGCTTGATTGGGAGGGCATCACGTGTGATTGGAGGGGCATCACTCGTGATTGGGGACGGGGTTGGCGGGATCGGGGACGGAACTCGTGTGATTGGGGGCGGATTTGGGTTAGGGGGTTGCTTCGGCTAGGGCTTCTACGAGGTTTTGGGTTGCTCCCTTGAAGGCGTGGGCCGGAGTTGCGGCGTAGCCGACGATGAGGCCGCCGGGGCGGGCGGGGGTCATCCAGTGGCTGGAGAGGCCCTCGATGCCGATCGAACGGCGGCGGCAGGCCGCCAGGGCCGTGGCCTCGGAGGGGCCGTCCGGGGGCAGCATGAGGAGCAGGTGCAGGCCCGCCGCGATGCCGTGCGGGCGCACGGAGTCCGGTAGTGCGGCCAGGAGGCGGGTGCGGCGCGAGCGGTACTCCGCGCGGCTGCGGCGGACGTGCCGGTCGTAGGCGCCCGAGTCGATCAGCTCGGCCAGGGCCAGCTGGTTCAGCAACGCCGGGCGTGAGCCGCTGTCGGCCATCGCCGCACGGACCGGCTCCACCAGCGAGCGCGGCAGCACCAGCCACGCCAGCCGCAGCGCCGGGGCGAGCGTCTTGCTGGCCGTTCCCGCGTACACCACCCGCTCCGGCGCCAGTGCCTGCAACGCCCCGACCTGCTGGCGGTCGAAGCGGAACTCGCCGTCGTAGTCGTCCTCCAGCACGAACGCGCCCGACTCGCTCGCCCAGCGGGCCAGCGCCGCCCGGCGCGGTGGGGCCAGGGTGACGCCCGTGGGGTACTGGTGCGCCGGGGTCACGACCACCGCCGGACTGTCCAATGCGGACACGTCGAGGCCGTGGCCGTCGACGTCCACGCCGACGATCCGCGGGCCCTGCGCCGCCGCGATCGACCGGTACAGCCCCAGCGAAGGGTCCTCGAACGCCATTTCGCGCGTACCCAACGAAAACAAGGCCCGGGACACCACCGCGATGGCGTGCGAAAACCCGTGGCACACCACGATCCGCGCCGGGTCGGCGACCACCCCGCGGGCCCGGGCCAGGTAGCCGGCCAGCGTGTCGCGCAGCTCCGGCGCGCCCAGCTCCGACTCGTAGCCGAACGCCGACGCCGGTGTCCGCAGCAGGGCCCGCCGGGTCGCGGTGAGCCACGCTTGGCGCGGGAACGCCGTCAGGTCCGGACGGCCCGGCCGCAGGTCCCAGCGCGGGGCCGGGTCGCGCGGGGCCTGCCGCGGCGCGGACTGGGGCAGCGAGCCCGCCGTCGCCACCCGGGTCGGCGCGCCCTGGGCCGTGCGCAGGTAGCCCTCGGCCGCCAGGTCGGCGTACACGCGGGTGACCGTGCCGCGGGCGACGCCGAGGTCGTGGGCCAGCGCGCGGGTCGAGGGCACTGCCGCGCCCGCCTGCCACCGGCCGTCCCGGATGGCCGCGCGGATCGCCGTCGCGAGCCCGGTGCGGCCGGACGCGGGCTGCCAGCCGAGGTGGACGTCGAGCCCGGAACTGGACCACGATTCCGTCATGTGACTGGACCATACCCGTGGACCAGTTCGCACTAGCGTGGACGGCATGAGCAAGCGAATCGCGCTCGGGGGCGCCCCCGAGCTGTACCAGGCGATGGCCAACCTGCAGGCCGAGGTGAACAAGGCCGGCGCCAACGCGGGGCTCGACCCCAAGCTGCTGGAACTGGTGAAGACCCGCGCGTCGCAGATCAACGGCTGCGCGTACTGCCTCGACATGCACTCCCGCGACGCGCTCGAGCTGGGCGAGTCGCCGCGGCGACTGTTTGTGCTCGACGGCTGGCGCGAGACCGACCTGTTCACCGAGCAGGAGCAGGCCGCCCTCGCCCTCACCGAGGCGATGACCAAGCTTTCGGCGACGCAGTCCGTGCCGGACGACGTCTACGAGCAGGCCGCGAAGGTGTTCACCGAGGAGCAGTACCAGGCCGTGGCGTGGGAGATCATCGCCATCAACAGCTGGAACCGGATGACCATCACCAGCCACACGCCGCTGCCGAAGCGGGACGCGTGACCGCCGCCGCGCTCAAGGCGCTGCACGTCCCCGGCAAGCCCCTGGTGCTGCCGAACGTCTGGGACGCCGACACCGCGAAGCTCGTCGAGGCCGCCGGGTTCCCCGCCATCGCGACCAGCTCGGTCGCCGTGGCGGCCGTGCTCGGGTTCGCCGACGGCGAGCAGGCGCCCGCCGCCGAAATGTTCGCCGCCGCCGCGCGGATCGCCGCGGCGGTCGGTGTCCCGGTCACCGTCGACGCCGAGTCGGGCTACGGCCTGTCCGGCAGCGAACTGGCCGGCCGGCTGCGCGACGCTGGGGCCGTCGGCTGCAATTTCGAGGACACCGACCACGCGACCGGCGACGTCCGGGCCGTCGGAGAGCAGGCGGCCCGGATCGCCGCCCTGCGCGAGGCGGCGGGTGACGGCCTGGTGATCAACGCCCGGGTCGACTCCTTCCGCGGCGTGGACCCGAAGGAAGCGCTCGAAGCGGGCGTCGCCAGGGCGAAGGCCTACCTGGAAGCGGGCGCCGACTGCGTCTACCCGATCCACCTGCGCACGCCGGAGCTGATCGCGGAGTTCGTGCGGGAAACCGGCGGGGCGGTCAACGTGACCGCGTGGCCGGGCAGCCTGGGCCTGGAAAGCCTCGCCGGACTGGGGGTGGCGAGGATTTCGCTGGGCGGCGGGCTCTGGCAGTACCTGCGCAAGCAGTTCGAGGCCGCCGTGACCGGGGTCGCGCAGGGCGAGCTGCCGTACTGAAAATGGCCGAAGGCCGCCGCGAGGGGATCGGGAACACCCTCGCGACGGCCTTCGGTGTCGGTGAAACCGGCGGACCTAGTGGACGACCGCCTTCTCGGCGCCCGCGCCGGTGAGGGAGCGGACCTCCATCTCGGCGTACTTCTTCTCGTCGTGCTCCTTGGACAGGACCGTGCCCAGCCAGCCCAGGATGAACGCGGCCGGGATCGACACGATGCCCGGGTTGCTCAGCGGGAACCAGGCGAAGTCCGCGGTCTTGATCATCGACGTGCTCTTGCCGGACACCGCCGGCGAGAACACGATCAGCACGATCGTGATGGCCAGGCCGCCGTAGATCGACCACAGCGCGCCCTGGGTGTTGAACCGCTTCCAGAACAGCGAGTAGAGGATCGTCGGCAGGTTCGCCGACGCCGCCACCGCGAAGGCCAGCGCGACCAGGAACGCCACGTTCTGCCCGTTGGCCAGGATGCCGCCGCCGATGGCGAGGGCACCGATCACCACCGCGGTGATCCGGGCGACCCGGACCTCCGAGTCCGGCGACGTCTTGCCGCGCTTGACGACGTTCGCGTAGACGTCGTGGGCGAAGGACGCCGACGCCGTGATCGTCAGGCCGGCGACCACCGCGAGGATCGTCGCGAAGGCGATCGCGGAGATCAGGCCCAGCAGCACCGGCCCGCCCAGCTCCAGAGCGAGCAGTGGCGCGGCGGAGTTGACCCCGCCCGGTGCCTTCTTGATCGTGTCCGGCCCGACCAGCGCGCCGGCGCCGTAGCCGAGCACCAGCGTGAACAGGTAGAACACGCCGATGAGCACGATCGCCCAGACCACCGAGCGCCGCGCGTCGCGGGCCGTGGGCACCGTGTAGAAGCGCATCAGCACGTGCGGCAGGCCCGCCGTGCCCAGCACCAGCGCGATGCCGAGGGAGAAGAAGTCCAGCTTCGACGTGCCGGTGGCGCCGTACTGCTTGCCCGGCCCGAGCAGCGTCTCCCCGGCCTTGCCCGCCTTGTCGACGGCGGCCTGCAGCAGGGTGGAGAAGTTGAAGTTGTACTTGCCGAGCACCCAGAGGGTGATCACGAGCGCGCCGACGATGAGCAGTGCGGCCTTGATGATCTGCACCCAGGTGGTGCCCTTCATGCCGCCGATCAGCACGTAGGCGATCATGATGATGCCGACCACGGCGATCACCAGCGCCTGCGCGCCGCCGCCTTCGACGCCGAGCAGCAGGGCCACGAGGCCGCCGGCGCCCGCCATCTGCGCCAGCAGGTAGAAGAACGACACGGCCAGCGTCGACGTCGCGGCCGCGGCCCGCACCGGGCGCTGCTTCATCCGGAAGGCGAGGACGTCGCCCATGGTGAACTTGCCGGTGTTGCGCAGCAGTTCCGCGACCAGCAGCAGCGCGACGAGCCACGCCACCAGGAAGCCGATCGAGTAGAGGAAGCCGTCGTAGCCGTTGATCGCGATCGCGCCGGCGATGCCGAGGAACGACGCGGCCGACAGGTAGTCACCCGAGATCGCGATGCCGTTCTGCGGGCCGGTGAACGCGCGGCCGGCGGCGTAGTAGTCCGACGCCGTCTTGGTGTTGCGGCTGGCCCGGAACACGATCACCAGGGTGATGATCACGAAGAGGGCGAAGATGCCGATGTTGAGGAGCGGGTTGCTGCCCTCGACGCTCGCGGCAAGTGTCGCGGTCATGCCTGCTCCTTCTCGATGTCCTCACGGATCTTCTCGGCGACCGGGTCCAGCTTCCGGTTCGCGTACCGGACGTAGAGGCCGGTGATCACGAACGTCGAGACGAACTGGAGCAGGCCGAAGATCAGGCCGACGTTGATGTTGCCGACCACCTTGGTGCTCATGAAGCCGTGCGCGTAGTCCGCGAGGAGCACGTACAGCAGGTACCAGAGGAGGAACACCGCCGTCATCGGGAAGACGAACCGGCGCAGGCGGCTGCGCAGCTCCCGGAACTCGGTGCTCTCGTGCGCTCGTTCCCAGATGGTTTCGGATGTCTCCGGGGGCCCGCCGGTGTCCGTCGTGCTCATCGCTGCTCCCTGCGACGCTGCGGAAAGTGACGTGCGACACCGTAGGGACGCGTGAGTCTCGCGTGAAGATTCAGCGGTTCAACAGCCGGGTCAGACGACGAACGGTTGACGAACGGTCGCGAGGTCCCGTCGAACGGGGTTCGTCGAGGTGGAGGCGCAGCATGGCTGCCGTCGACCAGGCGGGGGGTCTGCCCCGCAGGGAGACCAGCGCCATTACGCCGAACGCCAACGGTACCGACCATGGTGCCGGTTGCTGCACCAGGATCGCCACCCAGCCGTGCAGCGGCGGCCCGGCGAGGGCGAACAGGATCGAGGCGGTCGAGGCCACCAGCCCGGTCAACACGCCCGCGATGCCACCGGTCGCCGTCAGCCGCGGCCACCAGATGCCGAGGACCAGCAGCGGGCAGAACGTCGACGCGGCCACCGTGAAGCCCCAGGTGACCAGGACGCCGGCGTCGAGCTCGGCCGAGCGCAGCGCCAGCAGCACCATGATCCCGGCGACGCCGAACACCGCGATCCGCAGCCGCCGCAGCCCGCCGGGGACGAGGTCGTGCGCGAGCGCGCCGGACATCACCAGCAGCAGGCCCAGCGACGTCGCCAGGAACGCGGCGAACGCGCCCGCGGTCAACAGGGCCGTGAACAGCCCGCCCGCCCAGCCACTGTCCACTTGGGACGGCAGGGCGACGACCACGGTGTCGGTCGCGCCCGAGAGGTACAGCCCGGGGACGAGGACCCGGCCGAGCACGCCGTAGACGCCGGGGAAGAGGTAGAAGACGCCCAGCAGCGCGACCGTGATTGCCGCGGTGCGGCGCGCGGCGCGGCCGTCCGGGCTGGTGTGGAAGCGCATCAGGACGTGCGGCAGGCCCATCGTGCCCAGCATGGTCGCGATGAGCACGGCCCAGGTGCCCAGCAGCGGGTAGCCCTGATCGCCCAGGTCGAGCAGCGGGCGCCGCCAGTCGGGCCCGCCCAGTGCCGCGCCGCCGCGGACCGCGGGGACGGCCGCGCCGGTGCCGAACACGACTTCGTCCTGGCTGTGCGCGGTGAATTCGCCCGGCGGCAGGACTTCCACGACGCCGTTGCGCCGCACCGGGGTCGGCTCGCGGATCTCCATGGTGACGTCGACCTCGAACCGCACCGGCGTCTCGCGGGCGAAGTGGGTGAACTCGACGGGGTTGAGCGCGTCGGTCCGGTTGACCGCGCCGGCCTGCAGCGTCAGCCAGATCGCCGGGATGAGGAACAGCAGCAGCTTCAGCACGAACTGGAACGCCTGCACGTACGTCGCCGCGCGCATCCCGCCCAGCGCGAGGGTGACGCTGACCGCGGCGCCGGCCAGCACCACGCCGACCCAGTACTGCGTGCCGCCGACCGCGGCGAGCACCAGACCGGCGGTGCGGAACTGCGGGACGACGTAGATCGTGCCGATCACCAGCACGACGACGGCGGTCAGGCGGCGCAGCGCGGGGGAGTTGAGCCGGGCTTCGGTGAAGTCGGGGACGGTGAGCGCGCCCGACCGCCGCATCGGCGCGGCGACGAGCACGAGCATCGCGATGTAGCCGGCGGTGAAGCCGACCGGGTACCACAGCGCCCCGATGCCGTCCTTGACGACGAGCCCGGCGACGCCGAGGAAGGAGGCGGCCGAGAGGTACTCGCCGGAGACGGCGGCCGAGTTCACCAGCGGCGAGATCCGGCGCGAGGCGACGAGGAAGTCCGACGTCGTGCGCATGGCGGCGACCCCGCGGACGCCGATCAGCAGCGTCACGAGCACGACCGGCGCGACGGCGAGCGCGACGCCCACTAGCCGGCCCTCCCGCGCTCATGCGCCCCAATGTGGCGTTCGGTGCGTCCAACGCACCGAACGCCACATTGGGTGCGTTGGACGCAACCAACGCCACATTGGGGCG
>NZ_JBSGBK010000058.1:0-55371 GCF_053601215.1 Amycolatopsis sp. NPDC004772 | reverse complement strand
CAAGCTCTCCGCCACATCGCTCGCGACACCTCGCGACCGCTCACACTCTACGGAATACTCCCTTGACCAGCACAAACGACTTTGCCGGAACCCTGCCTGGGAGCGGCGGGGAAGTTGGTCGCTGCTGCCCACACCTGCATCCACCGGCGCCAAGCAGGCGACCCGCTCTTCGATCAACGGGCTACCACGCCGACCCGCAACCCGAGCTGCATCCCGCCGGTCCCGATCTCGTCTGGACATCCGCAACTCCTGAACACTCAGGTGTCGCAACCACCCCTAGAAACCGCCGATCGGCGGGGGATTCGTCGCTGCTGCGTGGTGGGAGCGGGTCTGCTCGGGGTGCAGGCTGGCCTGCGAGGTCGCTTCGCTTGGTGAGTGGTTCGGTGCCCACCACCCCGAAGCCGGAATTGTCACTACGGCCGGTGGTACCGCGTCAAGGCGGGAAAGATGCCTTGACCCGGCACCACCGGCCGTGTTTTGGCTTCGGATCGGGGTGGCGGGGCAGGTCTGGGTGGGGTGCGGGTCTGGGCGTCCGCCTGCGGTTCGGGCGGTGAAGCAGGCGCTGTGTCGCCGGGGCGAGGAAAATCACGCGACTTCAGATAGTTAGCCCCGCTAAGCTGATGTGTCGTGACTGGTGAACCGGGGACCTTGCCGCCCCGCTCGGGCATCCGCAAGCTTCTCGGCCGCATCATCGTCGATACCCGGCCGCTCAAGATTCCGGCCTTCCGGCGGCTTTGGCTGTCCACTGTGGTCACCGCCGTCGGGACTCAGCTCACCGCCGTTGCGGTGCCCAAGCAGGTCTTCGACCTCACCGGGTCCTCCGCCTACGTCGGCCTCACCGGCCTGGTCGCCCTCCTGCCGCTGCTGGTCTTCGGGCTCTGGGGCGGCGCCGTCGCCGATGCCGTCGATCGGCGGAAGCTGCTCTTCGTCACCAACGTCGGCGTCGCCATCACCTCCGCCCTTCTCTGGCTGCAGGCCTTCGCGAACTTCGGCTCCGTGTGGCTCGTTCTCGGCCTTCTCGCCGTCAACCAGGCCTTCTTCGCCATCAACATGCCGACCCGCGGTGCCGTCGTCGCGCGGCTCGTGCCCGGCGAACTGCTGCCGTCGGCCAACGCGCTCAACACCACGATGTCCACCTTCGGCGCCGTCTTCGGGCCGCTGCTCGCCGGGGCGCTCATCCCCGTCCTCGGCCTCTCCACCCTCTACCTGATCGACGTCGTCGCCCTCACCATCACCCTCTTCGCCGTCTGGCGGCTGCCGGCGCTCCCGCCGCTCAACGGCCCTTCGCGCCGCGCCGGGGTCCGGGACGTCGTCGACGGCTTCCGGTACCTCGCCGGGCAGAAGATCCTGCTGGCCTCCTTCGTCGCCGACATCATCGCCATGGTCTTCGGCATGCCGCGGGCGCTGATCCCGGAGATGGCCGAACGCACCTTCGGCGACCCGCCCGGCGGCGGCCCCGCGCTCGGCTGGCTCTACGCGGCCCTGCCGCTGGGCGCGATGCTGATCGGGCTGTTCTCCGGCTGGCTGACGCGCATCCACCGCCAAGGCGTCGCGGTCGTCGTGTCGATCTGCGCGTGGGGTGCCGCGGTGGCCGGGTTCGGGCTCGCGCACTCGCTCTGGCTCGCCGTCGTCTTCATGGCGCTGGCCGGCGCCGCGGACATGGTCAGCGCCGTCTACCGGATGGCGATCCTGCAGGTCGCGACCACCGACGAGATGCGCGGACGGCTCCAGGGCGTCTTCACGGTCGTCGTCGCCGGCGGGCCGCGGATCGCCGACCTCACCCACGGCTGGGGTGCGGCCGCGTTCGGCACTACGGCCGCGGCGACCGGCGGTGGGCTGCTGGTGATCGTGCTCGTCTGCGCGTCGATGCTCGTGCTCCCGGCCTTCTGGCGATACCGGGCGCCGACGGCCTAGGTAGGGTGCGAACATGCGTACCCTAGTTGTCGCTTTTGTCGCTTTGGCCGCCGCGTTGACCGCCTGCTCCTCCGGCGACGAACCGTCGAAGACGCCCTCGCCGTCCGCCGCCCCGAAGCCCGCGCCGAGCACGAACGCCGCCGCGGCGTCGCTCGACCCGTGCAAGCTGCTGCCCGCCGAGGCCGTCTCGAAGGCGCTGTTCCTCGACAACCTCAAGGCGGTGCCGGGCCCGGTCCGGGACAACGCGGCCAACGGCGGCAAGGCCCGCAGCTGCGAGTACCAGAACGGCGGCAAGGCCGCGGGCGCGCTCGCGGTGACCCGCTACGAGGGCAAAACGGGCAAGCCCGCCGAGATGCTCGCGGCGATCAAGAAGGCGAAGCCGGGCGCGCAGGACGTCCCGGGCTTCCCCGACGGCGCCGTCTACTACGTCGACGGCCAGCAGGCCGCGACGCTCGTCTCGGGCGAGCTGGTCGGGGGCACGCCGGTGCTGGTCAATTACACCGGCCCGGCGAAGATGACGCCGGAGCAGCTCACCCCGCTCGTCAAGCAGGCCCTGGCCGCCGGCTGATCACAACCGGCCGGCGAGCTGCCGCTCCGGCAACGTCTCGGCGGGCGGCAACTGCGGCAAGCGGGGCCGCGCGACCGCGCCCGGCGACGAGAACCACTCGCCCGGCGCGGTCTGGTGGCCCGGTCCGGCGCGGCGGACGCCCTGGCGATCCGCGGCTCGGACCGTTCCACGAGCTTGCCCGGCTGCGCGGCGTCCGCCGTCGGCACGGCCGCGCTCCACGACGTCTTCGCCACCATCTGACCTCCCGTCGCCGGAGGGTCGGATGGGGCGAAAAATCGTCCGGTGGGAATCATCGGCGCAGTGCGGCCAGCTCGATCGGGCTGTGGGCCGAGAACACCGTGACCTCGTCCTGGTGGGTCCGCGCCAGCTCGTGCAGCCTCGCCAGGTTCTCCAGCCGGGGACCGCGCAGCGTCTGGACGATCGTCTGGAACGCCGTCAACCCCGGCGGGCAGTGCGGGGCCACCGGGTCGAGCTGGCCGTGGAAGAAGTACGCGTCGCCCGCGTGCAGGAGCCACCCGGTGCCCGTGTCGACCGCCACGCCCGTGTGGCCGCGCGTATGGCCGGTCAGCGGGACCAGCAGGATCTCCTCCGGCAGGCCCTTCAGCGACCGGACCGCCTCGAAGCCGAACCAGGGCTCGCCCGTCTCGTCGTAGGTGCTCCACAGCGGGCGGTGCGCGAACTGCGCCGCGCGGTACCGGTTCTTCTCCGCCGCGTTCGCCGGGACCGTCGCCGCGCGGTGCTCCTCGGACCGGACGTGGACGACTGCGTTCGGGAAGTCCGCCAGCCCGCCCGCGTGGTCGACGTCGAGGTGGGTCATCACGAGGTGGCGGACGTCGGCCGGGTCGAGGCCGAGGGCCTTGATCTGCGCGACCGCCGTCTCGGCGGCCGCCGGCTTCGCGCCGACCATCGCCAGGAACGGGCGGCCCAGCCACTCGCCCGGGCGTGCCACGGCCTGGCTGCCGAAGCCGGTGTCGACCAGTACCAGGCCGTCACCGGTTTCGATGAGCAGGCAGTGCGCGACCAGCTCCGCCCGCCGGAGCAGGCCGGGCTCGCCGTCGAGCAGCTTGCCACCCGCCGGGCGCATCGTTCCGCAGTTCAGGTGGTGCACCTTCATACGCTGCTCCTGGTGCTCAGCCGGAGGAATTCGGTCTCGTCGTGCGCGGCGAAGACGCTCACCTCGTCGCCGTGCTCCTGAACAAGCTGGCGCAGGCGGCGGTGATTGTCCAGCCGGGCACCCCGCACCGTCTCCATGTGGCCTTCGAACCACTTCAGCCCCGGCGGGCAGTGCGGGCCGGCGGCGACCTGGCCGTGGAAGAAGTACGAGTCGCCCGCGTTGAGCAGCCAGCCGTGCCCGGTGTCGACGGCGACCCCGGCGTGCCCGCGCGTGTGCCCGGACAGCGGGACCAGCAGGATCTCCGGCGGCAACCCGTCGAGCTGCCGGACGGCACCGAAACCGAACCACGGCTCACCGGTGTCCGCATAGGACGTCCACTGTGGACCATGGGCGAACTGGATCCGGCGGTACCGGCCGCGCTCGTCGGCGCGCGGGTCGGTGAACGCCCGCAGCTCCTCGGCGTAGACGTGCACCCGCGCCCACGGGAAGTCGATGAGCCCGCCCGCGTGGTCGAGGTCGAGGTGGGTCAGGACGATGTCGCGGACGTCCACCGGGTCGAAGCCGAGCGCGCGGATCTGCGCGATCGCCGTCTGCGCCGGGTCGGCGACCGGGTTGGACTGGCGGACGAACCCCGTGCCCAGCCAGGCGTTCCGGTCGACGGCGGCCGGCGTGCCCATGCCGGTCTCGACGAGCACGAGACCCGTGTCCGTCGCCAGCAGCAGGCAGTGGCAGACCATGGTGGCCCGCCGCAGCAGGCCCGGCCGTCCGTCGATCAGCCGGCCGCCGAGCGGGCGCAGGGTGCCGCAGTTCAGGTGGTGGACGCGCATCAGGAGAACTCCCGGTCGAGGGTCGTGTGCAGGTGGGCGGCGACGGCGCGCAACGGCGCGAGGTCGCGTCGGGTGCGGGCCAGCAGCAGCCCGCCTTCGATCGCGGCGAGCACGATGGTGGCGAGCTCGTCGGCGCGCTCGGCGGAGAGGTTCTGTGCTGCGAAGTAGCCGCTGAGGATGCCGTGCCAAGACTCGTAGCCGTCCGTGCAGGCTTCCCGGATGGGTTCGCTCGTCGCGGCGGCATCGAGGGCGACTGTCGCAATCGGACAGCCACGCTGGAAATCCGATTCGGTGAGGAAGTTCGCGAGCGCCTCGACCGCGCGGTCGATCCCGGTCGCTGCGTTGGGGGCGTCGTTCAGGATGGCTTCGAGGAGAGCGCCGGTGCGCCCGCTCGACAGCCGGACGGCTTCGGCGGCGAGCTGCTCCTTGCCGCCGGGGAAGTGGAAGTAGAGCGACCCCTTCGGCGCGCCGCCGGCCGTCGTCAGCTGGGTGAGGCCGGTGGCGTGGTAGCCCTGCGTCTGGAACAGGTCGGCGGCGGTGTCGAGCATCCGCTGCCGCGTGTCGGTGCGGCGAACCATGACCGAACCGTAGCGCAAACTATGACGACCGGTCTAGTGACTTCGCGGATCGGTAAGGTCGTGCGCATGGGCAACCCGACCGGTCAGCAGTTCGAGATCACCCGCGGCAACGCCCGCGCCGTCGTCACCGAAATCGGTGCCGGGCTGCGCGCGTTCGAAGTCGCCGGCGTGCCGTACGTCGAGGAGTTCCCCGAAGACGCGAAGCCGCCGATGGGCGCCGGGCAGGTGCTGCTGCCCTGGCCGAACCGCACCAAGGGCGGCCTGTGGACGTTCCAGGGGGAAACCCAGCAGCTCGAGGTCACCGAAGAGGCGCGCGGCAACGCCATCCACGGCCTCACCCGGCACCTCGAGTGGGAGCTGCTGGAGCACGCCGAGTCGTCGGTCACCCTGGCCGTCGATGTCGAGGTGCAGCCCGGCTGGCCGGTGCCGCTGCGCGCGACGGTGACGTACGAAGTCGCGCCGCGCGAACTGACCGTCACCCACGAGATCCGCAACGAGGGCGAGCAGCCGATCGGCGTCGGCGTCGGCACGCACCCGTACTTCCGGATCGGCGACGTCCCGACCGACGAGCTGACGCTGACGCTTCCGGCGAGCCGCGTCCGCCCGTCGCTTCCCGAGGAGCAGATGCCGTACGCCGAAGAGCAGGACGTCGAAGGCACGGAGTACGACTTCCGCGCCGGCCGCGTACTGGCCGGCGTCAACCTCGACACGGCGTTCGGCGGCCTCGCGGCGGCCGAGGACGGCCGGCACCACATCGTCCTGAGCCACGACGGCACGCACCTGCTCGTCTGGACCGGCCCCGACTTCCGCTGGGCCCAGGTGTTCACCCCGGACGACCTGATCGGCCGCGGCCGCGCGGTCGCGATCGAGCCGATGACCTGCCCGGCCGACGCGCTCAACACGGGCACCGACCTGATCGAGCTGGAGCCGTCGGCGTCGTGGACGGGCAGCTGGGGCATCCGGGTCCCGTGACGCCGCTTCGCCTGGGCGTCGCCGACGCGGGCGAAGTCTTCACGCTGCAACGGGCCGCGTACGTCACCGAGGCCCGGGCGCACGGGGACCTGGACCTGCCGCCGCTGCTGGAGACCCTGGAGGAGACGCGGGCGGCCCTGGCCGGCTTGTCCTGGGGGCTACGCGAGTCGGGGCGTCTCGTGGCGTCGGTGCGGCTGACGGTGACCGGGCCGGTCGCGGTGATCGGCCGCCTGGTCGTGGCGCCGGACCGGCAGGGGTCCGGGCTGGGCGGGTCGCTGCTGCGGTTCGCGGAATCGGCGGCGCCCGCGGAGGTGACGCTGTTTCGGCTGTTCACAGGCTCGAAAAGTGTCGGACCGTTGCATCTTTACGCCAAGCATGGGTACCAGGAGACGCATCGGACGCCCGAGAACAACCACGAGCTGGTGCACCTGGAGAAGACCAGGACTAACTAGGTTCGTCGTAAATTTAGTATTAACGTAAGTTTAGTCCAGGTTCACTCAAAAGAGTGTCAACATAAACTTGCTACGAGCGTAAAATTGCGTGATGGCTATCGAGACCACCGGGCTACGCGAGGCGAAGAAGCGGGAGACCCGGCAGCTCATCTCCGAACATGCCACCAGGCTATTCATCGCCCAGGGGTACGAACAGACGACCATCGTCGAGATCGCCGACGCTGCCCGGGTCGCCAAGAAGACCGTCACCAACTACTTCGCGCGCAAGGAAGACCTCGCCCTGGGTGACCAAGAGGAGTTCGTCGGCTCCCTGGCCGAGACCGTCGCCACGCGCTCGCCGGGCGAGTCGGTGCCGGCTGCGCTGCGGCGCACGTTCGCCGACGCCGTCGCCACCCGCAGTCCGGTCGCGGGCTTCTGCGGGCCGGAACTCGCCCGCGTGATCGCCGACAGCCCGACCCTGACGACGTGCCTGCGTGGCCTCCACGACCAGCGCGAACAGCGACTGGCCCAGACGCTGGCCGAGGCCGCCCGGGTCCGGCCGGACGACGTCGCCGTCGAGACGGCCGCCGGGATGCTGGGCGCCGTCCATCGCGTGCTCTTCGAGCGCGTCCGGGCGCTCACCCTTGCCGGGCAGGCCGACGACCGGATTGCCGACACCATCGGCGCCGAGGCGGCCCGGGCCTTCGAGCTGCTGGAGACCGGACTGGCCGGCTGGCCCTACACCCGCGTGCAGACGCCGGGGTGAGTTCGTTAGCGTGGCGAACTATGGCGAAGGCAATTGTCGGGGGCTATGTCGTCCCCATCGACGGTGATCCCATCGACGGCGGCACGGTCCTGATCGACGGCGGGAGGATCGTCGCAGTCGGCACCGAGGCCGACGTCGACATCCCGGAGGACGCCGAACTGGTCGACGCGGCCGGCACCTGGGTGCTGCCCGGCTTCATCGACGCCCACGCCCACCTCGGCGTCCACGAGGACGGCGAAGGCTGGGCCGGCAACGACACCAACGAGATGACCGACCCGAACGGCGCCCGCTTCCGGGCCGTCGACGGCATCGACCCCTACGAGCCCGGCTTCGACGACGCGCTGGCCGGCGGCGTGACGAGCGTCGTCATCAAGCCCGGGTCCGGCAACCCGATCGGCGGCCAGACGATCGGCGTCAAGACCTGGGGCCGCAGCGTCCTGGACATGACGTTCGCCGAGCACGTCAGCGTGAAGAGCGCGCTCGGCGAAAACCCGAAGCGCGTGTACGGCGACAAGAAGCAGACGCCGTCGACGCGGCTGGGGGTCGCGGCGATCCTGCGCGAGGCGTTCACCAAGGCCCGCAACTACCAGGCGAAGCGCGCGCACGCGGAGTCCGAGAGCAAGCCGCACGAGGTGGACCTGACCCTGGAGACGCTGTCGAAGGTCCTCGACGGCGAGCTGTACTGGGACCAGCACGTCCACCGCGCGGACGACATCGTGACGGCGATCCGGCTGGCCGACGAGTTCGGCTACAAGCTGGTGATCAACCACGGCACCGAAGGCCACCTGATCGCGGACCTGCTGGCCGAGCGCGAGGTGCCGGTGATCCTGGGGCCGCTGTTCACCACGAAGTCCAAGGTCGAGCTGCGCAACCGCACCCTGCGCTCGGCCGGCATCCTGGCGCGGGCCGGCGTGCGGATCGCGATCACGACGGACCACCCGGTGATCCCGATCAACTTCCTGGTCTACCAGGCGGCCCTCGCGGTGAAGGACGGCCTCGACCCGGCGACGGCGCTGCGTGCGCTGACCGTCAACCCGGCGGCGATGCTGGGGCTGGACGGGCAGATCGGCTCCCTCGCGCCGGGCCTGGACGCGGACGTGGTGCTGTGGAGCGGCGACCCGCTGGATGTGATGAACCGCGCGCTGCGCGTGTTCGTCCGGGGCGACGAGGTGTACCACTTCGACGAGTCACTGGGTGAGGGCGTGTCGAAGGACCGCCGCTACCGGGAGACGCGCTGAGTTTCGGGTGGCACGCCGGTGACCGGGCGGTACCGGCGTGCTGCCCGATCAGCCGAGCAGTGCGGTCAGGTCCAGCTTGACCGGGAACGGGACGTCGGTGGCGAAGGTCCCGGTGACCGCGGCGGCGTCCATATAGCCGAATTCGCCGGCTTGGTGACACGCGACCAGCGAGATGGGCTCGCTCATGTCGATGATCCAGTAGTGCGGGATTCCCGCATCGGCGTACTCGTCGTGCTTCACGTGGTAATCGGTGCGCTTCGACCCCGGGGACACGATCTCGATGACGACGGCGACGTCCTCCGCTCGGAGCATGGCACTGTCCTGCCGCACGCGGGCAATGGCCGCTCTCTCGACGATGAGCAGGTCCGGGCGCCGGGAAAAACCAGGTTTGCCCGGAGGCGCCAAGCCGAGGTTCACATCGGTTTCGGGCAGAACACGGAGGTGGCTCGGCAACTGCGGGGCAAGTTGCTGCCCGAGTTCGAACACTGCGATGTTGTGATCGGCGACAGGGCTGGGGGACATCACGACGCGGCCTTCCACGAGTTCGGTGAAACCTGTGTCGGTTTCACCGAGCGCCGCGTACTCCTCGATCGTCAGCAGGTGATCCGGGATCTCCCACCGTCGAGCAGCGCCCGGCTTGGGAAGTGCAATCACAGCGGCTCCTCACGTCGCCTGGCATTGTCTCACGGGCTCAAGTGCAACCACGAGTGACCGTATCTGTACGGAGCGTGTGACACTGCTACCTCGACGCGGTGAACCACGCGTTCAAGGGGCCAAGGCGTCGAGGTCGAGCCGCGCGCGGAACGGGACCTCCGCGCTGAACACGCCGGTGACCGCGGCGGCGGCCAGGTGGCCGTCGCAGGCGACCAGCGATACCGGCCCCGTGATGTCGACGATCCAGTAGTGCGGGATGCCGGCGTCGGCGTACTCGTCGCGTTTCACCCGGTAGTCCGTGCGCTTCGAACCCGGCACCACCACCTCGGCCACCAGGACCACGTCCTCCGCGCGCAGCAGGCCTTCCGCACGGCCGAACGCGGCACGGTCGAGGACCAGCAGGTCCGGACGGCGGACGAAGCCGGGCTCGCCGTCCGGGGACAACCCCAGGTCCACGTCGTTGGCGACGACGAACGCCAGCCCGCACGGCAGCTGCCGCTCGAGGGCGGCGGCCAGGAGGCAGACCGCGAGGTCGTGCCGGCGGCCGGAGCCGGGCGAGGGCACCACGCGGCCCTCCACCAGCTCCGTGAAACCGGTGGCGTCGAGCGCCGCGTACTCCTCGATGGTCAGCAGATGGCCGGGCATGCGAAAACGCTAGCCGTCCCCGAACGGTGACACCGATCGCTGGATCGAGCTACGCGTTCTTCAGCTCTCGAGCGATGACGACCCGCTGGATCTGGTTCGTCCCCTCGAAGATCTGCGGCACCTTCGCCTCCCGCATGTACCGCTCCACCGGGAAGTCCCGCGTGTACCCGGCCCCGCCGAGCACCTGGACCGCGTCCGTCGTCACCTTCATCGCGCCGTCCGTCGCCACCAGTTTGGCGATCGACGCCTGGCGCTTGAACGGCATCCCGCGGTCACGCCGCCGGGCCGCGTCCAGGTACAGCGCGCGGGACGCCTCCACCGTCGCCGCCATGTCCGCCAGCATGAACTCGACGCCCTGGAAATCGATGATCGGACGGCCGAACTGCGACCGGCCCTTCGCGTACGCCACCGCTTCGTCCAGCGCCGCCTGCGCCAGGCCCACCGCGCAGGCCGCGATGCCGAGCCGCCCCGAGCTCAGCGACGACAGCGCGATGCGGAGCCCGTCGCCGCGCGAGCCCAGCAGCCGCGTGGCCGGTACGCGGGCGTCTTCGAAGATCATCTGGGCCGTCGGCGAGCCGGTCAGGCCCATCTTGCGCTCCCGCGGAGCCGCCGACAGCCCCTCGGTGGCCCCGTCGACCAGCAGGCACGAGATTTCGTCCGAGCCCGTGCGGACCATCGTCGTGTAGAAGTCCGCCACGCCCGCGTGGGTGATCCACGCCTTGGTGCCAGTGACGACGTAGTCCGCGCCGTCGAGACGCGCGCGCGTCGACAGCGCCGCGGCGTCCGAGCCCGCGTTCGTCTCCGACAGCGCGTACGCACCCAGCAGCGAGCCTTCGAGCATGTCCGGCAGCCACTGGTCACGCTGCTCGTCGGTGCCGTACTCCGCGAGCGCGTAGCAGGACATCGTGTGCACCGACAGCCCGACGCCGACCGTCATCCACGCCGCCGCGATCTCCTCCAGGACCTGCAGGTAGACCTCGTACGAAACTTCGCCGCCGCCCCACCGCTCGTGGTAGGGCAGGCCCAGCAGGCCGGACTTGCCGAGCAGGCGGAACTGCTCGCGCGGGAACTGCTCGGCTTCCTCCGCCGCTGCCGCGCGGGGCGCAAGCTCATCGCGCGCGATTTCCCTGGTCAGCGCGACCAGTTCCGCCGCTTCCGACGAGGGCAGCAAGCGTTCGGCGGGCATCGTTGTCCTCCAAAGCGGTACTGAAAACAGTACTGTGGGCTAGTGCAGAGTACCGTACGGCACGTCTGGGGTGGCCGGAAGACGTAGGAGATAGTGAGCCGATGCGCCCCGCACCACGCCGCCGGCCGACCGCCCGCCAGCTGGCGCTGCTCGGCGACCTCGAGGCGCTCTTCCTGGCCGAGGGCTTCGCCGCCTTCACGCTGGACGACCTCGCCGGCCGGCTGCGCTGCTCGAAATCGACGCTCTACGCGCTCGCGCCCAGCAAGGAACAGCTCGCCGTCAAGGTCGTCACCCGGTTCTTCCGCGGCGCCGCGGAGCGGATCGAGGAGCGCATCGCCGGGATCGACGACGCCCGCAAGCTGATCGGGGAGTACCTGGCCGGCGTCGCCGAGCACCTCAACCGGGCGTCGCCCGCCTTCATGCACGACCTCGCCGCGTTCGGCCCGGCCCGGGAGGCCTACCAGCTCAACAGCCGGTTCGCCGCGAAACGGCTTCGGCAGTTCATCGACAAGGGCGTCGCCGACGGGGTGTTCCGCGACGTCCACGCCCGGCTGCTGGCCGAGATGACCGGGCTGATCATCGAGGGCATCCAGACCGGCGTGCTCGCCCAGCGGACCGAGGTGTCCGACGCCGAGGCGTTCACCGCTTTGGGCGAACTGCTGCTCGGTGGCTTGAACAAATAGCGGACAGGAATTGTCAGGCCCGCGTCAATTAAACTCCCGGCGTGATCGTCGTAGGCGGAGAAGCTCTGGTCGACCTGGTTCCCGGCGACCCCCTGGATTCCACTGTGGACGGTGGGCTGCGTGCGCTGCTGCCCCGGCTGGGCGGCGGCCCGTACAACGTCGCGCTGGCCGCCGGGCGGCTCGGCGTGCCGGCGGCGTTCTTCTCCCGCGTCTCCACCGACCGGTTCGGCGAGGCGATGATCGAGCGGCTGCACGCCTCCGCCGTCGACACCTCGCTGCTGCAGCGCGGCGACGAGCCGACGACGCTGGCCGTCGTGGCGCTCGACGCGAAGGGCGCCGCGCGCTACACGTTCTACGTCGAGGGCACCGCCGACCGGCTGGTCGCGGATCCCGGCCCGCTGGCCGACGCTGTGACAGCGCTCTCACTCGGCACGCTCGGCATGGTCCTCGAACCCGGCGCCTCCGCGTACGAGGCGATGCTGCGGCGCGAAGCGGCCCGCGGCGTGCTGACCGTGCTCGACCCCAACATCCGCGAGGCGCTCATCACCGACCCGGCCGCCTACCGCGCCCGGTTCGCTTCCTGGCTGCCGGACGTCCGGCTGCTGAAGATCTCCGACGACGACGCCGCGTGGCTCACCGGAGGCGCCGATCCGGTCGCCGCCGCGAAGACGTGGATCGAGTCCGGTGTGGACGCCGTGGTGCTCACCCGGGGCGCCGACGGGCTTTCGGTGATCACCGCCGCAGGTGAGCTGGCCCACGTGCCGTCGCGAAAAGTCACCGTGGTGGACACCATCGGCGCGGGCGACACCGTGCACGGCGCGCTGCTGGCCTGGCTGCACACCCGCGAGGCCACCGACCTGGCCTCCCTCGACGCCGGCGCGTGGCGCGAGGCCCTCACCTTCGCGGCGAAAGCGGCGTCGATCACGGTGTCCCGCAGCGGCGCCGAGCCGCCCACGTCCGCCGACCTGGCGGCCACCGTGTGAACCTGGTCCCAAATGGGCCCCCACGGGCAACGTCACCGCTGCGCGAAGGCGGGTTTCTCGACTAACGTTGAGGGGCATTCTTCATACCCCAGCGGGGCGGTGTGCAGCGAGGCGCCAGTGTTTCCTCGCGTGAACACGTGGCTACCTGTGGAACGTACAGGCGCCGCCGGCCCGTGCCCAACGTGAGAGGGACTTGCATGTCCGACGCGACGACTGCGGGGCAGTCCGGCGGAGAAACCGCGAAGCTGACCCTGCCGAGTGGCGAGCACGAGTTCAAGATCGTCCACCCGGTCGAGGGCGCGCCCGGGATCGAGCTGGGCAAGCTGCTGGCGCAGACGGGGTACATCACCTACGACCCCGGTTTCGTCAACACCGGTGCCGCGTCGTCCGCCATCGCCTACATCGACGGTGACGCCGGCATCCTCCGCTACCGCGGGTACCCGATCGAGCAGCTGGCCGAGAAGTCGACCTTCATCGAGGTCTCCTACCTGCTCATCTACGGCGAGCTGCCGACGCAGGCCCAGCTGGCCGACTTCACCGAGAAGATCCAGCGGCACACGCTGCTCCACGAGGACCTGAAGGCGTTCTTCAGCGGCTTCCCGCGCGACGCCCACCCGATGCCGGTCCTGTCGAGCGCGGTCTCGGCGCTGTCGACCTTCTACCAGGATTCGCTCAACCCGTTCGACGAGCCGAACGTGGAGCTGTCGACCATCCGCCTGCTCGCCAAGGTTCCGACGCTGGCGGCGTACGCGTACAAGAAGTCCGTCGGCCAGCCGCTGCTGTACCCGGACAACTCGCTGGGCCTGGTCGAGAACTTCCTGCGGATGACGTTCGGCTTCCCGGCCGAGCCGTACGACGTCGACCCGGACGTCGTCAAGGCGCTCGACCTGCTGTTCATCCTGCACGCCGACCACGAGCAGAACTGCTCGACCTCGACCGTGCGCCTAGTCGGCTCGTCCGAAGCGAACCTCTTCGCCTCGATCTCGGCCGGCATCAACGCCCTGTTCGGCCCGCTGCACGGCGGCGCGAACGCGGCGGTGCTCGACATGCTGGAGGGCATCCAGCAGGACGGCGGCGACGTCGCCAAGTTCGTCGAGCGCGTGAAGAACAAGGAAAAGGGCGTGAAGCTGATGGGCTTCGGGCACCGGGTCTACAAGAACTACGACCCGCGCGCGAAGATCATCAAGAACACCGCCGACGAGATCCTCGGCAAGCTGAAGGGCGGCGACCAGCTGCTCGACATCGCCAAGAAGCTCGAGGAAACCGCGCTTTCCGACGACTACTTCGTCGAGCGGAAGCTGTACCCGAACGTGGACTTCTACACCGGCCTGATCTACCGGGCGCTGGGCTTCCCGACGAAGTTCTTCACGGTGCTGTTCGCGCTCGGCCGCCTGCCGGGCTGGATCGCGCACTGGCGCGAGATGATCAACGACCCGGCCACCAAGATCGGCCGCCCGCGGCAGATCTACACCGGCCACGCGACCCGGGACTACATCCCGATGTCCGAGCGCTGATCAATTCCGCGAAAACGCCCCGTCGTGCACCCGCACGGCGGGGCGTTTATCGTTTACCGTCGTGACCCGAGAAGCGCCGGTTGTCCTGTGGTTCCGTCGTGACCTGCGGCTGGGCGACCACGCTGCCCTGCTGGAGGCGTCGAAGCACAGCAAGCACGTGCTCGCGCTGTACGTCCTCGACGAGGCGCTGCTGAAGCCCGGTGGCGCGCCGCGGGAAGCGTTCTTGTACGGCTGTCTCGAAAAGCTGAACGAGCAACTCGGCGGCCGCCTGATGCTGGTCCGCGGCGACCCGGCGGCCGAGGTCGTCCGCGCGGCGCGCAAGATCGGCGCGGCCGCGGTGCACGTCAGCGCGGACACCGGTCCCTACGGCCGTCGCCGGGACGAAGCGGTGGCGAAAGCGTTGGCGGAGCACAACATCGAGTGGGTCGAGACGGGTTCGCCCTACGCGGTGACGCCGAGGCGCGTCACCAAGCCGGACGGCAGCCCGTACCGCGTCTTCACGCCGTTCTTCCGCGCCTGGACCGGCCGTGGCTGGCATTCGCCCGCGGACACCGGACCGGCCCTTGTGGACTGGATCGAACCGGTGAAGTCGCTGAAGATCCCGCGTCCGCCCAAGGTTTCCGCGGCGCTGCCCGAGCCGGGCGAGCAGGCGGCGCTGGACGTCTGGCACGCCTTCCTCGACGACGGCATCGAGACCTACGACGAGGATCGCGACCGCCCGGACCGCGAAGGCACCACGCGGCTTTCGCCGTACCTGCGCTGGGGCTGCATCCACCCGCGCACGATCCTGGCCGACCTGTCCGGCGACGACCGGGTGGGCGCGAAGTCGTTGCGCAGCGAGATCTGCTGGCGCGAGTTCCACGCCGACGTCCTGTGGCACCGCCCGGAAACGGCCCGCGAGAACTACGACAAGCGGTTCGACGGCATGAAGCACGACGACGACCCCGAGGCCTTCGCGCGGTGGTGCGAGGGCCGGACGGGCTACCCGATCGTGGACGCCGGGATGCGGCAGCTGCTCGCCGAGGGCTGGATGCACAACCGGGTGCGGATGGTCGTGGCGAGCTTCCTGGTGAAGGACCTGCACCTGCCGTGGTGGCTGGGCGCCCGCCACTTCATGAAGCACCTGGTGGACGGCGACCTGGCGTCGAACCAGCTGAACTGGCAGTGGGTGGCGGGCTGCGGCACCGACGCGGCCCCGTACTTCCGCATCTTCAACCCGACGACCCAGGGGGAGAAGTTCGACCCGCAGGGGGACTACGTGCGCAAGTACGTGCCGGAGCTGCGTTCGGTGCCGGGCAAGGCGGTCCACAAGCTGAAGGAGCGCCCCGAGGAGTACCCGGAACCCATGGTCGACCACGGCCACGAGCGCCAGGTTTCCTTGGAGCGGTACGGCAAGATCACGTCGTGATCAGCCACGCAGGGCTTCCGTCAGCTTGATTCCGGCTGCCGATCCGCAGCACGCTGTTGCCGTAGATCTTCCCGCCGATCCAGGTCAGCAGCGCGACCAGCGCGACCGTCAGCGTCAGCGACAGCCCGATCTCCCAGCCCGCCGCCGCGCCCGTCGCAATGCGGGCCGGCATCAGGATCGGGGAGAGCAGGGGGATCAGCGAGACGATCCGCGTCGCCGAGCCCGCCGGGTTCTGGACCAGCAGGTTGAACCCCGCGATGAACCCGACGACCAGGATGATGTTCAGCGGCCCGACCACCGACTGGGTGTCCTCCTGCCGGGAGACCAGCGAGCCCAGCGCGCCGTAGATGGTGGCGTACAACAGGAAACCCAGCAGGTACCAGAGCAGGCCCCACAGCACCGCGCCCGTCGCGAAGCCGGACAGCGTGAACACGCCGGTCGCCGACGCCGCACCGAGGCCGACCACCGCGAGGATGACCAGCTGGGTCAGGCCGACCAGGCCGAGCCCGATCACCTTGCCCAGCAGCAGCTGCCACGGCCGCACGCTGGCGAGCAGGATCTCCACGACCCGGCTCGACTTCTCCTCGACCACGCCCTGGGCGACCATCATCCCGTAGGTGATGATGCTCATGTACAGCAGGAACGCCACGACCAGCCCGACGACCAGCCGCTGCGTCTGGTCCGCCGGCTGCGGCGAAAGCGCGTCGTCCTGGACGTGGGTGCCGTTGACCCTGGCCATCACCTCGGCCGGCTCCAGCTGCGCCGAGGACAGCACGCCGTCGAGCACCTGCTGCTGGGCGACCTGGTCGAGCACCCGGCGCAGCTGGTCGTCCAAAGAGGACTTGTAGGTGGCGGTCAGCTGCGCCGCGCTGCCCGAGACGAGCGCGTCGAGGTCGCCGTCTTCGACCTTCTCCCGGCCCTCCGCCGGATCGGTGACGACGACCGTGCTGATCTCACGGCCCGAAAGCGCCGCTTCGGTCTGCAGCTGGCGGGCGATGCCGATCGCCTGGCCGGTCAGCCCGACCGTGTTCTTGTCCGACGAACTGGCCAGCGACGTCTGGAAGAAGACGTACCCCAGCAGCAGCACCAGCAGGACGCCGGTGCCGACCACGAACGACCGCGTGCGCAGCCGCGTGTTCAGCTCGCGCTTCAGCACGAGCCAGACGGCGCGCCGGCCACTCAACGTCCTCATCGCGCTTCCCCCTTCTCGGACACCGCGTCGCGGAACAGCTCGGTGAGCGAACGGCGACGGCGGCTGAACTCGGTGACCGGCCCGGTCGCCAGCGCGGCGGCCAGCACGGCCTGGTCGTCCGCGCCCGGTTCGAGGTCGAGCACGGTGGTCCCGCCGTTCTGCTCCAGGACCCCGACCCCCGGCAGGCCCGCGGCCCAGCCGGGGGACGCGGCGGGCGCGGTGACGACGAGCTTGCTGCGCGCCCCCGCGGTCAGCTCGTCGACCGTGCCGACGGCGACCATCCGGCCGCCGCGGATGATCCCGACCCGGTCGCACAGCCGCTCGACGAGGTCGAGCTGGTGGCTGGAGAACACCACCGGCACCCCCGCGGCGGCCTTCTCCCGCAGGACGCCGCTCATCACGTCGACGGCGAGCGGGTCGAGACCGGAGAACGGTTCGTCGAGCACCAGCACGGCCGGGTCGTGCACCAGCGCGGCAGCGAGCTGGACGCGCTGCTGGTTGCCGAGGGACAGCTTCTGCACCTCGTCCTTGCGGCGCTCGGCCAGGCCGAGCCGGGTGATCCAGGTTTCCGCGTTGCGGTGGGCCTCGTTGGCGTTCAGGCCGTGCAGCTCGGCCAGGTAGACGAGCTGGTCGAGCACCTTCATCTTCGGGTACAGCCCGCGTTCTTCGGGCATGTAGCCGATGTGGGTACGAGTCTCGTGCGTGACCGGTTTGCCGTCGAAGCGCACCTCACCGCCGTCGGAGGCCAGCACGCCCAGCGCGATCCGCATGGTGGTGGTCTTGCCGGCGCCGTTGCTGCCGACGAAGCCGAACAGCTCGCCGGCGCGGACGTCGAACGAGACGCCGTCCAGCGCGACCTTGGCGCCGTAGCGCTTGGAGATCCGGTCGATCTCCAGGGTCCCCTCAGGCATTTCCGATCCCCTCTTCGAAGTCTTCGGGGTCGTCGTCCGGCAGCGACCAGCCCAGCACGATGGCCGGGATGGTGGTGCCGGTGACCAGCAGCGCGGACAGCATCATGGCGCCGCGTTCCGGGGTGCCGGCGGCGAACAGGCCGTACAGCATGGCGATCAGCATCAGGTAGCTGAGCGCCTGGTAACCGATGTAGGTGACGCGGTGGCGCCACTCGCGCTCGCGTTCGTCGAGCAGCCGCGAGAAGCTGCCGCACATCCGGCCGGTCAGGATGCGCAGCGTGAGGAACGCGCACCCGCCGACGACCAGCCCGGTCAGCCAGAAGGCCGGGAAGGCCCACTTGGGCTGGCTTTCGAACTGCGAGGCCCCGGCGACCAGGGCCAGGTCGGCGAGCACCAGGACGACGACGAGCGTCCGGCGGTGCTTCCGGGTGCGCCAGCCCGGCAGCTTCCGCGCTCGGTTCTGTTCGGCTTCTTCGAGTTTGTCGAGCTGGCGTTCCCAGTAGGCCGCGAGACGGCCCGGTTGCTCGGTCATGCTCCCCCCTCGCGGTAGACCTGGGTGGAAAGAGGCGTGAACGGCGCGCGGCTGAAGACCGCCTCGACGGGCAGGTCGAACACCGCGCAGATCCGGAACGCCAGGTCCAGGCTCGGATAGTGGTCACCGCGTTCGAGCGCGCCGATGGTCTGTGGATTGACTTCGACGGCGCTCGCCAGCGCGGCTCGGGTCATCCCGCGCTCGGCCCGGAGCACGGGAAGCCGGTTGTAGATCGGCAGCTCTTTGCCGCGTTTGACCGGGCTCATGCAGCCAACTGTTGCAAAAACCCAACGACTCGTCAACCTAAGAGAACATCAAGAAGGGTTGACGTGCTCAGGTCAACCCCGCTAGCGATTTGTCGACAAGTTCCGCCACCCGTGCCCGCGCGGCTTCGGCGTCCGACGGGATCAGCGACAGCCGCGTCCGGCGTTCCAGGACGTCCTCGACGTCCAGTGCTCCCTCGTTCCGGACCGCCCACACCACCTCGGCCGCCGTGATCTCCGTTCCCGGGCCCACCGGGGCCGCGAACTCCGCGTCCAGCTCGCCCAGCGCCGCCACCCGGGGTGCTTCGGTGCCGTACCGCTCCACCAGCCGCGGCGCAGCGTCCACAAACGACAACTCGGGCCGCGGAGCCGCCCCCAGCAACGGCAATCGCGCGGTGCGGCAGGGCGAAACCGGCAAGCCCGCCAGGCGGACGGCCGCGTCGACGGCGTCCTCGGCCATCCGGCGGTACGTCGTGAGCTTGCCGCCGACCACTGTCAGCAGCCCGTCGGAACCGGCCAGGACCGCGTGCTTGCGGGACAGGTCCGCCGACCGGCCGCCTGTTCCCTCGACCAGCGGCCGCAGCCCCGCGTAGGACCCGGCGACGTCGGCGCGCGTGAGCGGCCGCGACAGAACGGACGAAGCCAGCGACAACAGAAAGTCCACATCGGACTCCGGAACCACGGGCACGGACGGAATCGGCCCGGCGACGGGTTCGTCGGTCAGTCCCAAGTAGACCCGCCCGTCCGGCTGCGGGAGCAGGAAGACGAACCGGTTCGTCTCGCCGGGCACGCCGATGTTCACCGATGTCGTCCCCATCGGCACCTTCCCCGGCGCCAGCACCAGGTGCGAACCGAGCGACGGCCGCAGCCGCACCGCGCCCGTCAGCGTTCCGGCCCACACCCCCGTCGCGTTGATCACCTGCCGGGCGTGGATGTCCACTGTGGAGCCCGAAAGGCCGTCGCGCGCCTGGACCCGGTCCGCCGAAACCGCAGTGGCCGAGAGCCGGGTCAGGATCCGGGCGCCGAACGACGCCGCCGTGCGGGCGAGGGTGACCACCAACCGCGCGTCGTCGACCAAAGCGCCGTCGTAGGCCAGCAGTGCGCCGCGCAGGCCGTGGGAAGAAAGCCCCGGAGCCAGGGACAAGGCGAGTGCGGCGGGAATCGAGCGCGGCCGGGGCAGTACCGGCGACGGCGTGCGCGCCGCCCGGCGGAGCGCGTCCCCCGCGCGCAGGCCCGCCGCGACCAGGGCCTGCTGCGCCCGGGAGGTGCTGGGGTACAACGGGAACAGCTGCGGCATCGCCCGGGTCAGGTGCGGGGCCGTGCGCGTCATCAGGATCCCGCGCTCCACCGCGCTCTCGTGCGCCAGCCCGAGTTCGCCGTGCGCCAGGTACCGCAGGCCGCCGTGGACCAGCTTCGACGACCAGCGGGACGTCCCGAACGCCAGGTCGTGCGCCTCCACGAGGGCCACCGACAGGCCGCGCGAAGCCGCGTCCAGCGCGATGCCCGTGCCGGTGACGCCGCCGCCGACCACCGCGATGTCCACGCGCTCGCCCGACGCCAGCCGCGCGAGCTCGCGTTCGCGGCGCCGCGCGTTGAGCGAGCCGGACGTCATGGCCGCAGTGCCGCGTCGAGCACGTGGGTGAACTCCGCCATCAGCGCCGCCTCGTCGACGTCCGCGGTGGCCGGGCGCAGCGAAAACGCGAACGACTGCACCACCAGCAGCACCGACCGCGACTGCACCGCGACCGGCGCGCGCCGGATCGAGCCGTCCCGGTGGCCGGCCTCCAGGAGCCCGTGCAGTGCCTGCTCGGCGAACTTCTGCGTCGCGCCGAGCCGCTCCACGATGTACGGGAGGACGAGCTCCGGGTCGACGTCGAGCAGCGTGCGGAACAGCGGGTCGGTCGACAGCGCGCGGACGCCGGCCGCCGCGATGAGCACCAGGCGGTCGCGGCTGGTCGCCGCGTCGGCGCCGCTTTCGCTCGCCGTGCGCAGCAGCCCGCTGAACTCGCGGGTCATCAGCGCCGCGAGCACGCTGCGGACGTCGGGGAACCGGCGGTAGACCGTCATCCGGCTGACGCGCGCGGTGCGGGCGATCTCGGCGAGTGTGGTGCGGCGCACACCGACGGCCAGCACGCACGAGCGCGCGGCGTCGAGCAGCACGTCATCGGCCACTCGCGTCGCCGTTTGGCGGTTGCGGGTGTCCGCGAGCGCGGACGAACCCGCCGTCTGCGTGGTGTGACGTTTTACGTCCATGTGTCACACTGTAGTCGTGAACGCTCTCATTGACCACCGCCTCCGCCGGTCCTGGACCGCGGAAGCCGCCGGCGCCGCCCCGCTGCCCGCGCGGGCGGCCAAGTGGCTTGAACAGCGTATCGGTCCGGTGGCCCCCGATGCCGCCCCAACCGGCGACTTGCCGGTAAAAATACCGTCAACGAAACTCGCGAAATCTGCCGCGGAGGCGCTGGCCAAGGTCGTCGGCACGGAAAACGTGCAGGTCGACGACCCGGCGCGGCTCGCGCGGGCGACCGGGCTGTCCTACCTCGACCTCCTGCGCCGCCGTTCGCCTTCGGCGGACTTTCCGGTACCCGACGCCGTCGTGCTCCCGGCCGGCCCCGACGAGGTCCAGGAGGTCCTCGACGTCTGCGTGCAGCACGACATCGGCGTCGTGCCCTTCGGCGGCGGGACGTCGGTGGTCGGCGGGGTCGCCGCGCTGAGCGGGGAGAAGACGTCGGTGATCGCGCTGGACCTCGTCCGGCTCGACGCGCTGGTGTCGGTGGACGCCGAGTCGCGCATCGCCGTCCTGCAGGCGGGCGTCCGCGGCCCCGAGGCGGAGCGGCTGCTCGCCGGGCACGGCCTGACGCTCGGGCACATCCCGCAGTCGTTCGAGCGCGCGACGATCGGCGGCTTCGCGGCGACGCGCTCGGCCGGCCAGGCGTCGTCGGGCTACGGGCGCTTCGAGGACATGGTGACCGGCGTGCGGCTGGCCACCCCGCGTGGCGCGTGGAAGCTCGGCGTCGCCCCGGCGTCGGCGGCCGGGCCGGACCTGCGCCAGCTGGCGATCGGCAGCGAGGGGACGCTCGGCGTGATCACCGAGGTCGCGCTGCGGGTGCGGCCGGCGCCGGCGGTCCGGCGCTACGAGGGTTATGCGCTGCCGGGCTGGGCGGCCGGCGCGGAAGCGGTGCGGGACCTCGCGCAGCACCACGCGCTCGCCGACGTCACCCGGCTGTCCGATGTGGACGAGACCGAAGTGTCCCTCGCGCTGAACGCGGGATTGAAGACGGCGGCGCTGCGCCGTTATCTGGCCGCGCGGGGCGTGCGCCGGCCGTGTTTCCTCATCGTGGGCTGGGAAGGCACCGCGCACGACGTGGCGCTGCGGCGCCGGGAGACGGCCCGGCGGCTGAAGGCTTCGGGTGCCGTGCGCGTCGGCAAGGCGCTCGGCGAGTCGTGGCGGCACGGCCGGTTCTCCGGGCCCCGGCAGCGGGACACGTTGCTGGACCTGGGTGTCTGCGTCGAGACGCTGGAGACCGCCGCCTACTGGTCCAATGTGGACGAGCTGCGTGACGACGTCCGCGCGGCGTTGACGGCGGCCCTGGGTCGCTCGATCGTCATGTGCCACATTTCGCACGCGTACGAAACGGGGGCGTCGCTGTACTTCACGGTGCTGACGGCCCGCGACGAAGCGGACCCGGTCGGGCAGTGGCAGCGCGCGAAAGCCGCGGCGTGCGAAGCGATCGCCGGGCTCGGCACGATCTCGCACCACCACGCCGTCGGCGTCGACCACGCGCCGTACCTCCACGCGGAAATCGGCGCGCTGGGCGTGGAGGTGCTGCGCGCGGCGAAATCCGCCGTGGACCCGACCGGGATCCTCAACCCCGGGAAGCTGGTTTAGAAGGTCACCACGCTGCGCAGGACGTCGCCGTGGTGCATGCGCTCGAAGGCCTGCTCGACGCCGTCGACGCCGATCCGCTCGGTGACGAACTTGTCGAGCGGCAGCCGGCCCTGCAAGTAGAGGTCGACGAGCATCGGGAAGTCGCGGCTGGGCAGGCAGTCGCCGTACCAGGAGGACTTGAGCGAGCCGCCGCGCGAGAAGAAGTCGATCAACGGCAGGTCGTTCAGCCGCATTTCCGGCGTCGGCACGCCGACCAGCACGACCGTGCCGGCCAGGTCGCGCCCGTAGAAGGCCTGCCGCCAGGTCTCGGGACGGCCGACGGCGTCGATCACGACGTCGGGGCCGAAGCCGCTGGTGGCGTCCTGCATGGCCTCGACGACCTGCGCCTCGGACAGGCCCTTGCTGTTGAGCGTGTGGGTGGCGCCGAAGTCCTTCGCCCAGGTGAGCTTCCGGTCGTCCATGTCGATCGCGACGATCGTGGTGGCCCCGGCCAGCTTCGCCCCGGCGATGGCGGCGTCCCCGACCCCACCGCACCCGATGACGGCGACCGAGTCCCCGCGCGTGACGGCGCCGGTGTTGATGGCCGCACCGAGCCCGGCCATCACCCCGCACCCGAGCAGCCCGGCGACGGCGGGCTCGGCGGCCCGGTCGACCTTCGTGCACTGTCCGCTGTGGACAAGCGTCTTCTCGAGGAAGGCCCCGACCCCGAGGGCGGGCGACAGCTTGGTGCCGTCCTGCAGGGTCATCGGCTGGGTGGCGTTGAAGGTGGCGAAGCAGTACCACGGCTTGCCGCGCTTGCAGGCCCGGCAGGTGCCGCAGACGGCGCGCCAGTTGAGGATGACGTAGTCGCCGGGCTCGAGATCGGTGACGCCCTCGCCGACGGCCTCGACGACCCCGGCGGCCTCGTGGCCGAGCAGGAACGGGAAGTCGTCGTTGATCCCGCCCTCGCGGTAGTGCAGGTCGGTGTGGCAGACCCCGCAGGCCTGGACGTTCACGACGGCTTCGCCGGGACCGGGATCGGGCACGAGGACGGTCTCCAGCGAGACGGGCTCGCCCTTCGCCCGCGAAACGACCCCCTGGACCTCGTACGGCATTCGAACCACCTTCCGGCTGCGCTGCTGGTCGACCGCAGCTAATCACGGATCATGCGGAGATGGCGACATCCGCTTGAGTGAGGTTTTGCGCAACATGTTGCGTGTTACGCAACTGTGCGTCGCCGGTCGGCGATGGCGGCGAGGTCTTGGCCGGTGAGGCCGATGGCGTGGTCGACGGTGAGCAGGAGGGCCGGGCCTGGTCGGCGTCGGTGGTCTCGTCGTCGACCCAGGCGAAGGGGTGCCTCGCCGCCCACTCGACGATCGCTTTGGTAACGCAGCCGCGCGCCCGGGACGTCTCACGCAGCAACGGCCCGCCACGCCCGGGCAGGCGACCTCGCATGCGACCCGTGCCAAACCGCTGAAACCATGCCCCGCCCGCTGCTGGGCCTGCCGCCGCTCCCGGCGCTGGACTTCCCGGACGACAGCCTCTCCACGCTGCACTGGAAGAACACTGCCGCGCAACAGCCCCGGCATGGCGGACGGCCTTTACCGCGTGGGAATTCCGGCGCGGCGGCCACTGCCCGGGTGGCCACTGTCGCGCAAGGCCGCCGCGCCGGTGGTCGGCGCCGGAAACCGCGGCTCAGCGCAGGTCGCGCGTGGGCCTCCGGCCCCCGGTATCCAGCTTACCGGGCACCACCGACAGTTTCCGGCGGCTCCGGGAGCACCATCGACGCCAGCTTCGCCGGGTCGGCCACCGCCGCGATGTTCGTGATGCGGCCGTCCGTCACCGTGAATGCCACCACCGACAGCGGCGTTCCGTCCGGGCGCCATGCCACCACGCCCGGCAAGCCGCCCACCAACACCGCGCGGCCCCCTGCCGCCGCTCCGAAGCGGGCTCCCGTTGCCACGTTCGTCGCCCCCAGGACCACCACCACTCCGTCCGGGGTGTCCACCGTCAAGCGGACCTCCGGGTCCAGTACGCGCAGCAACTGCTCGAAGTCGCCGTCGCGGGCTGCCGTCAGGAATGCCTGGACCACCTCGTGCTGGGAAGGCCCTGTCGGGGGCGAGGGCGTCCGGACCTTGCGGCGGGCCCGGCTGGCCAGCATCTTGGCCGCCGCCGTCGACTTGCCCAGGATGCGGGCGATCTCCTCGAACGGCACCGCGAACAGGTCGTGCAGCACGAACGCCAGCCGCTCGCTCGGGCCGAGGGACTCCAGGACCACCAGCAGCGCCAGGCCCACCGAGTCGGCCAGCTCCGCGTCCTCCTCCGGGGAGGCCGCCACCGTGACGACGACCTCCTCGTACAGCCCCTCGGGTCGCGCTCGGCGCGCCCGCAGCACGTCCAGGCTGATCCGGCCGACCACCGTCGTCAGCCAGCCCTCGAGGTTCTCGATCGTCGCCTCGTCCTGGCGGGACAGGCGCAGCCAGGCCTCCTGGACCACGTCCTCGGCGTCGGCGTGGGAGCCCAGGACGCGGTGGGCCACCGCGCGCAGGCGGTCTCGCTGCGCTTCGAACGTCGAAGCCAACCTGTCGGACATGGTCGTTACCTTCCTCGCTTCCGCTCCGTCGTGGACATGACGGGCCCGGAGGGGCACAGGTAACCGATGGAGGAACCGATGGAACCACGGCTGAAGACCCAGAGCGATCCCGACGTGACCGGCGCGGTCCAGCAGCTCTACAAATCAGTGCACCGCGCCGGGGTCGATCCGCTGCTGCTCGAGCTGGTCCACCTGCGGGCCAGCCAGATCAACGGCTGTGCCCCCTGCACCTACGCCGGCGTCCGATCGGCGAAGCGGCAGGGCGAGACCGACGACCGCCTGCACAGCGTCGTCACCTGGCGCGAAACGCCGTTCTTCACCGAGCCGGAACGGGCCGCGCTCGCGCTCACCGAAGCCGCCACGCGGATCGAAGACGGCCAGCCCGGCGTGACCGACGAGATCTGGGCGGCCGCCGCCGGGCACTTCGACGACACGCAGCTGTCCGCGATCGTCACGCACATCGCGCTCACCGGCTTCTTCAACCGGATCAACCGGGCGATCCGGGAGCAGGCCGGCAAGACCTGGTGAGCCCGGCGGGGCGCCGGGAAGGCGCCCCGCCGGACCCGGCCGGTGGTCAGGCCGGCGTGATGATGTACGCGACGCCGCCCGGGCCGCTCGCCACGGTGCCGTCCGCGCGGTACCGCTTCGTCCGCTGCCAGATCTTCTCGAACTGATCGCGCTGGTAGATGTTTCGGACGCGGTCGTTGCTGCTCGACGCCGGGTCGTTCGCGATCACGTCGCCGTCCTTCGTGAAGCCGACGACGACCATGATGTGCCCCGACGTGCCGTAGCCGGCGCCGTCGAGTTCCGACGACAGGAACGACTGCGACGTGATCACCGGGATGCCCCGCGCGATGTAGTTCTCCAGCTCGTTCAGGGAGTGCAGCCGCGTGATGTGGCCGCGCAGCCCGCGCGAAGCCGCGTACGCCGTGTTGAACGGCCAGTTGCCGGTGCCGTCGTAGGCGTGGTCGTAGGTATAGCGCGCGGCGAAGGCCACCTGCGGGTCGACGTAGTCCGCCGGGATCCACGACATCTCCGCCGCCGACGGCTTCTTGCCCCAGTACTCGGCCACCATCTCGGTCGACGTCGGGCTGCACCAGGCCTCTCCGCCCCCGCCGTACTCCGGGAACTGTCCTTTGTGGAGGTTCTGCGCGTAGGCGGGCACCTTCAGCTCGATCCCGGTGGCGCGCCCGGGCTTCGTCGGCTGGACCTCGAAGCGGTCCGGGACGGCCGAGGTCATCGCGCCCAGCAGGCTCACCGACGGCGTCGCGCCCGACCCGGCTTCGCGGTAGAGGCTGACCCGCAGGTGGTAGGACTTCAGCGTCACGCCGGTCTTCATCACCAGCGTGTCCACGTCGACCAGCGCGTTCGCGTCGTCCTGGCCGTCGACGCTGGTGCGCAGGACGTCGGCGTCGCCGCTGGCCCACCGGCCCATCACGTACCACGCCGTTTCGGCACCCGCCGACGTCCGGCCCTGCGCCTCGACCTGCAGCCAGGTCTTCGCGGGCGTCTTCGCGTTCCAGGACGCGACCAGCTGCGTCGCGCCGAAACCCTGCCGGTACTCCGGCGACGTCCACTGGCCGTACTCGTACGTCCTGGTCGTGCCGAGTTCCGGCTCGGTGTGCTGGACCGTGCCGGCCGGGTGCGTGATGCGCAGGCCGTCCCGGGTGAGCGCGACCCCGGCGAAACGGCCTTCGTGGAAGCGGCCGCCGGTCCACTCGTGGTAGTCGATCGCCTCGTCGTCGTGCGGCCGGACGGGCGTGGCCTCCGCGACTTGCGTGGTTACGGCAGATAACACGACCACTGACAATAAGGTGAACAACTCACGTGCGCGCATCGCGGCTCCCTGATAGACCCACCCAGTTGCCAGGGATTTTCGCCGTTCCGGCCGGGTCTGTAAACAGGTACCTACAGGACGGCCTGCGTCTGTGTCACTTTCGCGACCAGCTTGCCGTCGTCGTCGTGGATTTCGGTCTCCACCACGACGAACTTGCGGCCCGCGTGCAATGGTCTGGACGACGCAACGGCGTAGCCCGAACGCACCGCGCGCAGGAAGTTCGTCTTCGATTCGACGGTCGTGGTGCCCTGGCCGCCCTCGGGCAGGTTGAGGAACGCGCACACGGCGCCGGTCGAGTCGGCCAGCGCCATGAGCGCGCCCCCGTGCAGCGCGCCGCCGAGCGTGCAGAGGCTCTCGTCCCACTTCAGCCGGCTGCGGACGAGCTCCCGCCCGTGCTCCAGCACCTCCACGCCGAGGCGTTCGGAAAACGGCATGGAGCGGTGGAAGAGCTGCGTGCCTTCAAGATCGGTCATGCGACCACTGTGCCGTACCTCAGCTCAGCGGGTTGACGAGCAGCAGCTCCGTGTTGTGGTCTTCGGCCGCGCCGACGCGGCCCAGGTCGGTGTGGATGTCGTTGTAGGACAGCTCGCGGTACAGCGACGCAAGCGCTTGCGGCGTCCGGGCGTCGTAGTCCACGGCGTACGGCGCTTCGGCCTCGATCAGCGTCGTGAACAGCGACAACGTGCCGTCGGCGTTGTCCGCGACCTCGACGATCCGCGCGTGCTGCGGAAAGTCGACGTGCGACGCCGTGTTGATCTCCCAGAAGCCCTGCTGCGGCGTGTTCCCGGCGTGCGGCGTGATCTTGTTGAGGTGCGTGTGGCCGTTCACCCAGGCCAGCACGTTCGGGAACCGCTTGAGCAGCGCGACGAAGGCGTTGCCGTCCAGCCGCGGGTCGAGCAGGTGGCGCGAATCCGGCAGCAGGTTGCCCATCGAACCGCTGGTGTGGTGGCTGAACAGCAGGAACAGCTCGTCGGTGACGGAGTGGGTGACCTTGCGGCCGAAGAAGTCGTAGTAGGTCGAGCTGTTGCGCTTGAGCGTCGACTCGACCCAGGAGTACTGCGCGAGCCCGATCGACCCGTCGGCGAACCCGGCGTCGGTGGTGGTGTCGAGGCTGATCCCGGTGATGCCGGGCGCGATCCGGAAGGTGTAGTAGACGTTCTGGCCGTCGGCGTTGGCGCTGGTGAAGCCGTGCCCGACCGGGCCGGGGCCGGTGTTGGCGCTGTCGAGGTGGGCCCGGACGAACTCGCCGGTGCTGAACGGACGGCGCCGCGCGTCCGGCGTCACCTCGCGGATGGTGCCGCTGCCGCCGAACAGCTCCGCGACCGGCACGCCGGAGCCCTTCTTGATGGCGTCGGCGAGCTTCTTGGCCGTGGTCTCGTCCTTGCCGATCACCTTGTACTTCCCGGTGTACCAGGCGTCGATCCCGGGGATCTGCGCCGGCAGCGAGCCGACGATGCTGTCGTCGTGGTTGCCGAAGGTGCAGAACCACGGGACGTCGAGGCCGGGCGCGGTGAAGGTCCGCAGGCCGGCTTCGAGCAGGCCGGGCAGCTGCGGGAAGCCCTTCGCCGAGTACTTGTCGCCCACACCGGGGATCGAGGGGTTCCAGTACTCGTCGTTGCCGGAGCTCTGGACGCCTTCGTAGGCGTTCTTGTCGCCGGAGTTCGGGGTGACCGTGCCGCCGTTGAGGACCTTGAGGAACCAGTCGAGCTCGATCAGCTCGTGGTTGTCGGTGTTGTCGCCGGTGGTGACCATCAGGTCGAACGGCCGCCCGGTGAACGGCCCCTGCCGCACGCTGTTGACGCGCTCGACGAGCGCGCTGGTGGCGACGGTGCCGAGCGCCTCCTGCGGCCGGTGCGCCGAGCCGATGAAGGGGTGCAGGTACTCGAACCGCGCGGGGCTCTCGGCGTCGGTGATGTGCAGGTCGGTGAACTGGACGAAGGCGGACAGCGCCCGGCGCCGGTCGTCGCGCCCGCTCTTCGCGGTGGCGAGATCGCTCCGGACGACCAGCGGCCACCCGGGGCCCGCGGAGAGGCGCGAGTAGGTGCTGGTGCCGCCGCCGGTGGCGACCTGCTCGAGCGTGGTGCCGGCGGTGCTGACCGAGCGCGTGCTGGTGAGCCGCAGGGCGCGGTCGAGGGCGTTCGCGGCAGGCGTGCAGTGCAGCAGCCCGACACCGGCGGCGCCCGCGGTGGTGAAGGTGCGCCGGGTGAGTTCGGCCATGAGTTCGCTCCCCAGTCTTCTCGGTTGACCGGCACCGTGCCGGACGCCGGTGACCGGACGGTGAACGTGACATTTCGAGCTACCTTGTCACAGGTGTCGGGATGGCTGTACCGCCGAAGGTCGTGGTCATTTCGGCGGACCCGCTTCAGCCCTTCAACCCGGACTCCGCCACGCCGCGCACCAGGTACCGCTGCAGGAACGCGAACAGCAGCACGATCGGCAGGATCGACACCGCGGCCGCCAGGAACAGCAGGTTCAGCTGCGGGTTCTGGGCCGTCAGCAGCCCCGACAGCGCCACCTGGACCGTCCACGAATCCGGTGATTGCGCGATGATCAGCGGCCACAGGAACGCGTTCCAGCTGCCGATCACCGTGATCACCGCGATCGCCGCGAAGAAGCCCTTCGAATTGGGTACGACGATCCGCCAGAACACGCCCCAGCGGGACAGGCCGTCCACCCGGCCGGCCTCCTCCAGTTCGCGGGGGAAGTCCAGGAAGTACTGCCGGAAGAGGAAGACGCTGAACGCGCTGAACAGCCCGGGGATCACCAGGCCGCGGAAGTCCGACAGCCAGCCCAGCGACGAGACGACCACGAAGCTCGGCACGAACGTCACCGACGTAGGGATCATCAGCGTCGCCAGCACCGCGTAGAACACGATCTTGGCGTGCCGGTACGGGATCCGCGCCAGCCCGTAACCGGCCAGCGAACAGATCACCAGCAGGCCGACCGTCTGCAGGGTCGCGACCAGCGCCGAGTTCAGCAGGCTGCGGGCGAACGGGACGTCCGACAGCGAGAACAGCCGCGAGAAGTTCTCCCAGTGCACTGTGGACGGGAAGAACGTCCACTGTGGAGAGGTGATATCCGATCGCGAAGCCAGGCCGTTGCGCAGCAGCAGGTAGAACGGCAGCAGGAACAACACCGCCGCCACCACCAGGCAAATCCACCGCAGGAACGCCCTCATGAGGCACGCCCGAACCGCAGCACCCGGCCCTGCAACAGCGTCACCAGGGCGATGATCAGCGCCAGGATCACCGCGCCGGCACTGCCGCGGCCGAGGTCCTGGCCGCCCGACCCCAGGGACGTGTAGTACAGGTAGACCAGCGGCGGCCGGGCGAACGGCGGGTAGCCGCGGGCGTCGCCCATGATGTTGTAGAACTCGTCGAACGCCTGGTACGCGTTGATCAGGTTCAGCAGCAGCACCGCCACCGCCGTCGCGCGCAGCTGCGGCAGCGTGATGTACCGGAACACCTGCCAACCCGGTTTGGCGCCGTCGAGCCACGCCGCTTCGTACAGCTGGGCCGGGATGCGTTGCAGCGCCGCGATGAACAGGATCATGTAGAAGCCCAGCTGCAGCCACAGCCGCGCGGTCACCAGCACCACCCAGTACAGCGGCGGGTCGACCGTTCCGGTCCAGGCCACCGGGTCGGCGCCGAACAGGCCGAGCACGGTGTTCGCGAGGCCGTACCGGACCCCCGAGAACAGCGACGTCTTCCAGATCAGCGACGCCACCACGTACGAGCACGCGAACGGCAGGAAGAACACCGACCGGAAGAACGCCCGCGCGAACCGCAGCTGGTTGACGCCGAGCGCGAGGGCCAGCGACAACACGAACGTCAGCGGCACGATGAACACCGCGAACACGCTGAAAGTCCCCAGGCTCGACAGGAACGGCTCGTCGGTGAGCATGTGCCCGTAGTTGTCCAGCCCGACGAACTCGGTCGGCGTCACCGTGTTGCGCGCGTCGAAGAACGAGAGGTACGCGCTCCAGCCGATCGGCAGGTACGCGAAGATTGCCAGCCCGATCAGGAACGGCCCCACGAACAGCCAGAACGCGCGCGCATCGCGCTTCCTCATCCGAAGAGGCGCTTCAGCTCGGCCTTCGCCACCTCGACCGCGGTCTTGGTCTGCGCGACCGGGTCCGCGCCCTCCTTGGCGATCTTCGCGACCGCGTCGGACAGCGCCGTGTTCGACTGCTGCGTCCACACCGGGCCGCCGACGAGGTGGCTGTTCTCCTTGACGAACCGGGCCGCGTCGGCGGCCGGGCCGGACTTGAGGTTGTCCGCGCGGCCGATCAGGCTCTGGCGGGCCGGCACGTGGAAGCCGAACTTCGTCGCGAACTCCAGCTGGTTCTGCGTCTGGTCGATCCACAGCCACTTCACGAACGCCTTCGCCTCGGTGACGTGCGCGCTCTTGGCGTTCACCATCGCGCCGTACGCGCCGACCGGGACCGACGGCGCGCCGCTGCCGTCCAGCTTCGGGAAGGGCAGGACGCCGAAGTCGTCGTCGAACGCCTGGCGGATCTTCGGCACGTTCCACAGGCCGGTCCACTGCATCGCGGTCAGGCCGTCGACGAACGCGCCCGGGTCCGACCAGTCCGCCGGCGCGCCGAGCAACAGGGAACCGTTGGCGTTCAGCGTGTGCAGCTTCGCCAGCGCGGTCGCCGCGCGCGGGTCGTCGAAGCCGACCTCGCGGTTGCCGTTCTTCAGGAAGTCGAGCCCCGCCGACCACAGCAGCGGGCCGGTGAGCACGCCGACGCCGCCGTCGTTGCCCGCGAAGAAGCCCTTGACGCCGTCCTTCGTGAGCTTCCCGGCGGCGTCGATGAGCTCGTCGACCGTCTGCGGCGGCTGCACCCCCGCGGCCTGCAGCAGGCTCTTGCGGTAGAAGAGCACCTGCGTGTCGGTGGCCTGCGGGATGCCGTAGACCCGGCCGTCGACGGTCTGCGCGGCCAGCACGGCCGGGCTGAAGTCGTCCTTGACCGGCCCGATGACGTCGTCGAGCGGGACGACCTGCTTCTGCCGCACCCAGTCGATCTTGACCTGCGCCTCGAAGACGTCCGGCACCTTGCTGTTCTGCAGCGCGGTGACGATCTTCGAGTCGTAGTCGCCGGGGTTCCACTGCACGGTGACGGCGGCGCCGGGGTAGCTCGCCGCGTACCGCTTGACGGCGTCCTGGACGCCTTCCTCGCCGTACGCGTGGTACCACTGCTGGAGCGCGACCTTCGAAGCCTGGGACGGCGGCGGGCCCGCCGAGTACGCCGTCGAGGGCGGCGGGTCACCCTGCCGCCCGGTGTTCGACCCGCAGGCCGTCGCCAGCGCGCCCATTCCCGCCAGTGCGAGGAAATTCCGCCTGTTCCGCTGCATCCCCAGAACTCCTCCGACGTGCTCCGAAGGCCACCATAGGGGGGTCAGGGTCCCCTATGGTGACCGCCAGAGGCATGAGACTCGCCGGAGATTTACCCGTTAGAGCTGTGCGATGTCGAGCTTTCCCTCGGAGTAGGACGCGCGGATCCGCTTCTTGTCGAACTTGCCGACGCTGGTCTTGGGCACTTCGTCCACGAACGTCCAGTTCTCCGGCAGCTGCCACTTCGCGACCTTGTCGCTGAGGTAGTCGCGCAGCTCTTCCGGCGTGACGCTCTGGCCTTCCTTGAGCACGACGGCGACCAGCGGCCGCTCGTCCCACTTCTCGTCCGGGATGCCGACGACCGCGGCCTCGGCCACCGCGGGGTGGCCCATCACCTGGTTCTCCAGGTCGACCGAGGAGATCCACTCGCCGCCGGACTTGATGACGTCCTTGGCGCGGTCGGTCAGCGTCAGGTAGCCGTCGGCGCTGATCCTGCCGACGTCGCCGGTGCGCAGCCAGCCGTCGTGGAACTTGTCCGGGTCGACTTCCGTGCCGCCGTAGTACGAAGCCGCGATCCAGGGGCCCTGGACCTCGAGCTCGCCGACGGCGTCGTCGTCCCAGGGCAGCACCGCGCCGTCGTCGTCGATCAGCCGCGCGCGCACCGACGCCGGGAAGCGGCCCTGCGTGTAGCGGTACTTCCAGATGTCGTCGCCGGTCGCCGACGCCGGCGGCCGGGCGACGCTGCCCAGCGGTGACGTCTCGGTCATGCCCCAGGCGTGCAGGATCGACACGTGGTGCCGCTCCTGGAAGGCGTGCATCAGCGACGGCGGCACCGCGGACCCGCCGACGACGACCTCGCGCAGGTGCGAGATGTCCTGCGGGTGGGCTTCGAGGTGGGCGAGCAGGCCCTGCCAGACGGTCGGGACCGCGCCGGCGAAGGTCGGCTTCTCGGCGGCCAGCATCGCCGAGATCGGCGCCGGCTGGAGGAACCGGTCCGGCATCAGCAGCGACGCACCGACCATGAGCGCCGCGTACGGCAGGCCCCACGCCATCGCGTGGAACATCGGCACGATGGCCAGCGCCTTGTCGCTCTGCGCGAGGTTCATGCTGTCGCTCATGCAGACCTGCATCGAGTGCAGCCAGATCGACCGGTGTGAATAGGCGACGCCCTTGGGGTCACCGGTGGTGCCCGACGTGTAACACATCGCGGCGGCCGAGCGCTCGTCCACGTCCGGCCAGTCGAAGGTGTCCGGCTGGGCGGCCAGCAGCTCGGCGTAGGAGTGCACCTCGACGCCGTCGGGGGCTTCGAGGGACGCGGCGTCGCCGTTGGCCACGATGACGTGCCGGACCGTCTTGAACTGCGGCAGCTGCTTGGCCAGCAGGGGGACGAGGGTGCCGTCGACGATGACGACGTGGTCCTCGGCGTGGTTGGCGACGAACACGAGCTGCTCCGGGAACAGCCGGATGTTCAGCGTGTGCAGCACGGCGCCCATGGCCGGAACGGCCAGGTAGGCGGCCATGTGCTCGGCGTTGTTCCACATGAACGTGCCGACGCGCTGGTCGCCTGTCACGCCGAGGCCCCGGAGCGCGTTCGCGAGCCGGGCGGCGTGCCTGCCGAGGTCGCCGTAGGTCTCGCGGCGGGCTTCTGAACCGGTCCAGGTGATGACTTCGCTCGCCGAGTGCACCGACGTGCCGTGACGGAGCAGGTTCGCCAGCGACAGCTGGCCGTCCTGCATGGTGCTCAACATGGTCGCTCCCGGGGGTCGCTCGCCGGTGAACTGGGGTTGCGCCGACTCTAGTGCGGATCGGGTGAAGCGGGCATGGTCAACAACGGCTCCGTTCGGTCACGGTCGTCGCGCGATCGGGCGACGACCGGACGATGATCAAGATCATCTCTTTTTCGGCTTTTCCTTATGTGCAAGGAAATGTGCACGAGAACAGCGGGTAACGGAGGCTCCACTTCCGGGTGAGAAGGGCCACGTGAAGCGCTTCTTGGGAGCGTTTCCGCAGGCCGGAGCGGGTTGCCCGGTATCACCTCCGGGGGTAATAAGTGCGTGTCGGTTGCACGGCCAGGAAGCGGGTGGCGTTTACTGGGCCCGTGGCAAGAGACGGCTGAGCAGCGCTTGCAGGAGCAAGCACTCACAAAAGCTGTCGGCCGCGAAAGCGGAGACCTGAGAGGAAAGGACACTACGTTGGCTCTGCCTACGTTGACTCCGGAGCAGCGCGCCGAGGCCCTGGCCAAGGCCGCCGAGGCTCGCAAGGCGCGTTCGGAGCTGCTCGCGTCGATCAAGTCCGGCAAGGAGAGCATCGAAAAGGTGCTCAAGCAGGCCAAGGAGAACAAGACCATCGGGAAGACGAAGGTCACCCAGCTGCTGAAGGCCGTCCCCGGCCTCGGCGCGGTGAAGGTCGCCGCCCTGCTCGAGCAGGCCGGCATCGACCCGGACCGGCGTGCGGCCGGCCTGGGCGAGCGCCAGCGCGAGGCGCTCATCGACGCGCTCAAGTAGCTCGTCACCAGGAGCTGACCGCGAGGGGAGTGTCGCTGGCGACACTTCCCTCGCGGATCTCCCATCGCCTGGGAGGCTGGTCTTGTGAGTTCTCCTGATCCGGCGACCCCGGCTGACCTCGCCGCCCGCTACCAGCGAGGCGACTTCCTGTTCACGACGGCCGCGCGCGCACTCCTCGCGCAGGGCACGATCCGCACGGTCACCGAGACGGACCCGCGGCGGCTCGCCTCGGCGATCCCCGGTGTCCTGGCCGAGACGGGTGCCCCGCTGGCCGTCGGCGTCCTGCCGTTCGACACCGGGCCCGACACGAAGGTGCCGGGCCACCTCGTGGTGCCCCGGACCGTCCACCGGTCCTCGGGGGCGCCTTCACTGCCGCGAGAGGCTCTGCCGGCACCCGTGCGGGTCCGTGCGGTGCCGTCTCCGGCGTCGCACATGGCGGCCGTGCGTGCCGCCGTTTCCGCTCTTGAAGACCGTGACCTGCGCAAAGCAGTCCTGGCCCGGGCCCTGGACCTCGAGTTCGCCGCGCCAGTGCCCGCCGAGAGCATTGTGCGGAACCTGGCCGTGGGCAATCCCCGCCACTTCACGTACGCGGCTGAGCTGCCGGGCGGCCGGTCACTCGTGGGGGCGACGCCGGAGCTGCTGCTGCGTCGCACCGGCCGGACGGTGTTCTCGTCGCCGCACGCGGGGTCGATGCCGCGCTCGGCGGACCCGGTCGCCGATCGGGCCAACGGCGAGGCGCTGCGGACGTCCCGGAAGGACCAGCTCGAGCACGCGGTGGTGATCGACTACCTGGTCGAGGCGCTGCGGCCGTTCTGCCGGACCCTGGACGTCCCGGCCGGCCCGGAGCTGGTGACCACGCCGGCGATCTGGCACCTGCGCACCCCGATCACCGGCGAGCTGGCGGACCCGGACATCACGGCGCTGGACCTCGCGGCGGCCCTCCACCCGACCCCGGCGATCTGCGGCACCCCGACGGAGGGCGCGCGCGAGCTGGTCCAGGAGCTGGAGCCGTTCGACCGCGACTACTACGCGGGCGCGGTCGGCTGGGTCGACGCGGCGGGCGACGGCGAGTGGGCGGTGGCGATCCGCTGTGCGGAGATCGCCTCGACCTCGATGCGGCTGTACGCGGGCGGCGGGATCGTCGCGGCCTCGGACCCGCGCTCGGAGCTGGACGAGACGACGGCGAAGTTCCGGACGCTCCTGACGGCGATGGGGCTGGCGGACCTGCCGGTCTGAGCCCGGGCTCAGGTGGCCCAAAGGACGCGGAGCAGGTCGACCCGGTTCTGGTCCTCCAGGATCAGGTACGTGAGCAGCCCTTCCCCGTGTGGGCCGAACGCCAGGTTGCGCATCGAGCCGTCCGGGTTCGACCGGCCACCGCTACAGGCCGAGCTCCGTCTTGAGCGAGTTCCACGACCGGGAGCCGGCAGGCGGTTCCCCGGTGCGCTGGGTGTGCTCGGCTGCCCGCACCATGCGGCGGTGCGCCGCGGGGTCGGCCTGGGTGCTCCACGCTATCCGTCGCCACGACTCGAGCGTCTCGACGAGATCCGTGAGGCTCAGCGCTTCCCGGGCGATGTCGAGCTGGCTCACTCGTGCTCGCCGGTGTGGACATGCCGTAACTATAACTGCGGGCCCCAGTGTTCCTCGGTGACCGACAGCTCCTCGGTGGTCAGCACCGCGATGGCCGCCCGGTACCCGTCGGTGGCCTTCAGATCGACCAGGCGGGTCGTCGCCGGGTCCAGGGCCGGGTCGCCCGAGGCGATCAGGCTGGCCGGCTCGTCGTAACGCGAGAACGTGATGCTCTGCAGCGGGATGCGCAGGCCCTTGCCGGTGGCCTTCATCACCGCCTCCTTGCGGGTCCAGTAGACGAAGAACGCCGCCGCCTTCGCGGTCCCGTCGAGGCCGGCCAGGTGCTCGGCCTCCGCGGGGCTCAGCGCGTACTCGATCAGGCCGTCGTCCGCTCGGCGGGTGGCCGTCTCGACGTCGAGGCCCACCGGGACCGAGGGCGTCGCCGCGATGCCGATCAGGTCGCCCGAATGGGAGATCGACAGCGTCAGGTCCGCGCCCGGGATCCGGGGCCGCCCGTGGGGCTTGCCACAGTCTTCGCAGGTCGCGTCGAACTTCACCGTCTCGATGGCCAGGCCGAGCCGCTCGGCCGCGACCGTCTTCGCCAGGACGCGGCCGGTGAGGAACCGCCGCTTGTCCGCCTCCTGCCGGTACGCCTCGAACCGCCCCTGCTCGACGTCGTCGAGCAGGCGCAGGAAGCGATCTTCGGCGGGCAACGGCGACGACCAGCGGACCTCGATCTCCATCACCCCTCCGATCCTTCCGGGCCCGGCGGCCGTTGTCACGGGATCGGGCCCAGGACAGGGGGGTCACAGCCGGCGCGGCACGGACGGGAGGCTCGGCAGCGGGTCGAGGGACCGGCCGTAGCCGTGGTGGCCGTGGCGCCGCGGTGCCGGTTGCCCGGGCCGGGCGTCGACGTGGTGTTCCTCGCGCAGCTGGTTCTCGGTGAGGTCCCCGGTCTCGATGGTGTTCTCCTCCTCGCGGTTGTCGTAGGCGGGATCGGTGGCGGGCCGGGTGCTCGCGTTCGTGCCCGCGGTGTCGTGGCGGGCGTGGATCAATTCGTGGCCGACGCGCACGACGTCGGGGACGGTCAGCGCCGCGCCGTGCGCATCCAGGACGTGGACCGCGCTCCACGCCGGGTCGAGCCTGATCACCACGTCGGAGCCGGTGTGCGGATCGTGCGCGCCGGCCTGGTCGAGAGCCTGGGTTTCGCCGCCGTCCTGCAGCAGGGCGACGGCCTCGGACGGCTCGATCCGCACCCGGTGCGACCCGGCCACCAGTTCGACGACCAGCCGGCGGCCGTGGCGGCGGGACATCAGGGCGGCGAGCGCGGCGAGGACGCGTTCGCGGAAGCCGGGGTAGGTGCGGCCGAAGGTCTGGGTGTCCGAGATGGTCAGCGGCGACTGGCCGGAGGTGATCGCGGACCACGTCCGCGTGGCCGCGTCGAGCTCGGCGCGGGTGATCCGGTCGTCGCCCCGTGCGTCGCGATCGACGACCACGAACCGCCCGAACGGGGTCGTGACGCGGCGGCTGGCGGCCCGGGCGGGTGCGCTCTGGCGCTGCACCAGGAGCCCGGTCAGCGCGTGGTTGCCCGCCTGGCGCTGCAGGGCGAGGGCGGAGCCCGCGGTCAGCGCGCCCCGCGGGTCGGAGCGTGCGGCGATCGACGGCGTGGGCATCGCCCGGCTGGGAGCGCGCGGCTCCTGCTCGCCGGTGCGCGTCGCCTTTGTCACGCGGACACGGTAAGCCCGTCCGCGGCCGCCCGTCCTGCCCCCGGATGCCGCCTCCCGGGCTGCTCCGGCTGCCCCGGTGGGTCCCGCCGTCCTTGCGCCCGGGTGGCGCGTGCCGCACTATGGGAGTAAGCAAGCGCTTAGCCAGTGTCGGAGGAGCAGCCACCCCATGGACTTTTCACTCAGCACCGAAGAACGGGAAGTGCGCGACTGGGTCCGCACGTTCGTCCAGCGGGAGCTGGTCCCGCTCGAGCAGGAAGTCCTCCGGCGCGAGCGCGCCCACCAGCCCGGCCTCACCGGCGAGGAGCTCAAGGACCTCCAGCTCAAGGCGAAGGAGTCCGGCTTCTGGGGTGTCCTCACGCCCGAGGAGTACGGCGGCATGGGCCTGTCCGCCGTGATGGCCGCGCTGCTGGAAGCCGAGCTCGGCCGCACCTTCGTGCCGTTCCGCTTCGGGGGTGCCGCCGACAACATCCTGTTCCACGCCAACGAAGAGCAGAAGCAGACCTACTTGCTGCCGACCATCTCGGGCGAGCGCAAGTCGTGCTTCGCGATCACCGAGCCGGGCGCCGGGTCGGACGCCAAGGCCATCCGGACCACCGCCCGCAAGGACGGCAGCGACTGGATCATCAACGGCGAGAAGACCTTCATCACCGGCGGCAACGAGGCCGACTTCACCATGGTCTTCGCCATCACCGACCCCGAGAAGGGCGCGAACGGCGGTGTCACCTGCTTCCTCGTCGACCGCGAGGCCGGCTGGAAGTCCGAATACATCGACACGATGGGCGAGTGGGGCCCGGCGTCGCTGATCTTCCAGGACGTCCGCGTCCCGGAAACGCAGATCCTCGGCGAGGAGGGCCGCGGCTTCGAGCTCGCCATGCAGTGGATCGGCCAGGGCCGCTACCTGCTGCCCGCCCGCGCGATCGGCTCGTGCGAGCGGCTGATCTCGATGGCCATCGAGCACGCCAACACGCGCGAGACGTTCGGGCAGAAGATTGCCGAGCGGCAGGCCATCCAGTGGATGATCGCCGACTCCGGGGTCGAGCTGGAAGCGCTGCGGTGGCTGGTGCTGCACGCCGCCTGGCAGGTCGACCAGGGCCTCGATTCGCGGCACGCGCAGTCGATGGCGAAGCTGTACGGCGGCCAGAAGGCCAACGAGATCGTCGACCGCGTCCTGCAGATCCACGGCGGGATGGGCTACACGCGGGAGCTGCCGGTCGAGCGGTGGTACCGCGAGCTGCGGCTGCTGCGCATCTACGAAGGCACCGACGAGATCCAGCGCCGGACCATCGCGCGCAACCTGCTCAAGGGGCACGTCAAGGTCGGCGGCACGCTGGGCTGAGAACGCACGAAACCGTCAGGGCCGCCTTTCGGCGGCCCTGACGGCGCTTCAACCTGCTTACTTCTTGTTGCGAATGGCGATCGGAACGCCCGCTAGGTCCTCTTCGTTGCACAGGAGCTTCACGTCGTAGTACGGCGAACCCTGACGGTCGTCGTAGTCGAGGTGGATGGCCAGCACGTCGAGCGGCTCGCCGAGCCACTCCTGTGCCTGACGCAGCCACTTGGCGCAGCGCTCCAGAGCCGCGGGGAGATCGTCGTCACGGAACTCGACGGGGCGATAGGGGACATCCTGCACCTGATCGCGGGGGTGTGCCGGCGCCGGGAGGCCCGGCGCGAGACCCGAGTCGTCCAGTTCCAGTTGGATCGTTTCCTCAGTCACCCTTCGAGCGTCCCCCACCCGCGCCGTCTGGGCAAGGCGTACACAGGTAAAAGCGCCGCTAAACGGACACGCCCCACTCTTTCGCGACGATTTCCCGGCACCGTCGCAAGTCGGTCACGCCGGGCGCGGACGTGCAGCCCAGCGCCCTCGACGCCAGTTCCGCGTAGTGCTCCGCCAGCTCGTCCAGCGCCAGCGGGCCGCGTGGGGAATACCACCTCGCGACACCGCTGCACATCTCCAGCAGCGCGAGCCGGGTCACCGCCGGGTGCTCCACACGGAACACCCCGGCCGCCACGCCCTCGTCGATCGCGGCCGCCCACAGCCGTTCGTAGGCGTCCCGCAGGGCCACCACCGGCTCGCGCGCGGCCGGGGACAGCACGTCGACTTCGTTGTCCACCACCCGGGTTTCCGCCGGCCCGACGGCGTGGGCGAGGACGTGCAGCGCGACCAGCGTGCGCAGCCGGTGCACCGGGTCGCCGCCGCCCGCGGTCGCCTCGCGGGCGGCGTCGAGCAGCCGGTTGAGCGCGGTGTGCATGATCTCGGCGAGCAAATCCTCCTTGGTGCCCATGTAGTGGTACAGGCTCGCCGAGGAGAGTTCCGCCTCCTGCGCCAGATCCCGGATGCCGGTGCCGTGGAAGCCCTTGGTGGCGAACAGCTTCACCGCCGCCGCGCGCACCCGCTCCCGGCTGCTCACAGCCATGCTGCCGCCTTCGCGTCCCAGGACCCGGCGCGCGGGTCCGCGACCTTCCGCAGCTCGCCCTTGGCCACCCGCTCCGACGGCGTCATCGGGAGTGCTTCGGCGAAGGCCCAGAACCGCGGAACCTTGAAGTAGGCCAGTTTCCCGGCGCAGAAGGCGGCCAGCTCGGCGGGGTCCGGCCGGTCGCCGTCGCAGACGACGTACGCCTTGATCTCCTCGCCGCGCAGCTCGTCGGGCACCGCGACGACGGCCGCCAGCCGCACCGCCGGGTGCAGCAGCAGCGCGCGCTCGACCTCGTCGGCGGAGACGTTCTCGCCGCTGCGGCGGATCATGTCCTTCGTGCGGCCGACGTAGTAGACGCGGCCGGCGGCGTCCATCCGGGCGAGGTCGCCGGTGTGGAACCAGCCGTTTTCGAACGCCTTCGCCGTCGCGTCCGGATCGTCGTGGTAGCCGTGCATCAGGCCGATGCCGCGGATCAGCAGCTGCCCGGTTTCCCCGCGCGGCAGCGGCTTCCCGTCCTCGCCGGCGATCAGCACCTCGCGATCGCGGCTCGGCCGCCCGATGCAGCCGGTGCCGACGGTCTCGTCGTGGTCGGCGGCGGTCATCCGGATGTCGCCGCCGGTTTCGGTCATCCCGAACGCCTCGTACCACGGCACGCCCCAGCGCGCCTCCAGCTCGGCGTGCAGGTCGTGCGGGATAGCGGACGCGCAGATCGCGCGGACGCGGTGGTCGCGGTCGGCTTCGGACGGTTCCTGCCGCAGCAGCAGCGTCGGCATCAGGCCGAGGCAGTAGAACCAGGTGACGCCGTGCTCGCGCACCTTCGCCCAGAACGTGCTGGGGTGGAACCGGTCCAGCACGACGAGGGTGGCGCCGCCCGCGAGTCCCAACGCGACATTCCACTGTGGATCGATGTAGTGGAACGGCTGCGCGGTCAGGATGACGTCGTCCTCGCCGACGGCCGGGAAGTCGGTGGCCAGGCCCACCGCGAGGGTGGTCCAGTAGCGGTTCGGCAGGACGCAGCCCTTGGGCGCGCCGGTGGTGCCGGACGTGTACTGGATGTTGACCGGCAATTCGGGCACCGGGGTGAATTCCGGCGGTTCGGCGTCGGTGCGGAGTTCGTCCGGGGTGATGACCTCGGTCACCCCGATCCGGCCGAGCAGGCCGGTGAACTCCGCGGCGGCGACGACCAGCTTCGCGCCGGAGTGCCGGAGGATGTGGGCGCCGTCGAACTCCTGGTAGTTCGTGTTGACCGGCACCAGCTGCGCGCCGATCTTCGCCAGCGCGAGCCAGGTCAGCGGGAACGCGGGCACGTTCCGCAGCATCACCGCGACCCGGTCGCCGGAGCCGATGCCGCGCTCGGCCAGCGCCGCGGCGATCCGGGAGCTTTCGCGATCGACCTCGGCGAAGGTGAAGCGCCGGTCGTGCTCGTCGAAGAGCCAGGCAGTGCGCTCCGGCCACAGCGCGGCCGCCCGGGTGACGAGCTGCGCGAGGGTCCCGATCTCGGCCAGCGGCGTCACGCCCGGCTCCGGAAGGCTTCGGTGGACGCGGCGACCGCGGCCGAGTGCTCGGTGATCAGGGCGTGGCTGACCTCGAGTTCGAGGGCGGGCTCGACGTCGATCGGCGTGTCGAGGACCCGCTTCGCCATCGCCGCGGCGCCCGGGGGGTGCTCGGCGATCCGCTTGGCCCAGCTCAGCGCCTCGGCCTGCAGTTGCTCGGCGGGGACGGCCGCGTTGACCATGCCCAGCTCGGCCGCCTTCCGGCCGTCGAAGCGCTCGCCCAGCAGCAGGAGTTCCTTCGCCTTGAGCGGCCCGACCAGCAGCGGGAGCAGCCGCGACGCCGCGCCGGTGACGCTCAGCCCCAGCGAGACTTCGGGGAAGGCGAACACGGCGTCTTCGGCGGCCAGGATCAGGTCGCAGCCGAGCGCGAACTCCGCGCCGGCCCCGATCGCGTAGCCGTGGACCGCCGCGATCACCGGCTGGCGCAGCCCGCGCAGCCGCCGCGTGACGTCCTGGAGCCGGTCCAGCCGCGCCCGCGAATCACCCTCGGGGGTGGGTTCCTTGAGGTCGTGGCCGGCGCAGAAGGCGCGCCCGTTCCCGGACAGCACGACGACGCGCGCATCGCTGCGGGCGGCCGCATCGAGGGCGGTGAGGAAGTCGTCGACCAGGACGGCGGCGACCGCGTTCAGCCGCTCGGGCCGGTTCAGCCGGATGTGCGCGATGCCGTCCTCGACGGCGAACTCCACGGTGGGCATGAGGCCGATGCTAGACGTTCGATCGATCGATCGATAGCCTCCGAGCCATGAAGGTCGACGCGGTCTACGAGAACGCCACGGTGTGGACGGGCGCGGGCGTCACCAGCGCACTTGCCGTCCTGCACGGCCGGGTGGTCGCGCTGGGCGACGACGCCCGTGGGCTGTCCGCGCGCTCCCGGGTCGACCTCGCGGGCGGCTTCGTCGTCCCCGGCTTCCACGACGCCCACAACCACATGGCGTGGTTCGGCATGGGCCTCGACGACGTCCCGCTCGGCGACTGCCGCAGCGTCGAGGAGGTCTACGACGCCGTGGCCGCGCGCGCCGCGACGCTGCCGGCCGGGAGCTGGGTGGTCGGCAGCGGGTACGACCAGAACAAGCTGGCCGGCGGGCACCCGGACCGGCGCGGCCTCGACCGCGCCGCGCCGGGCATGCTCGTGCGGCTGAAGCACACGTCCGGGCACATGACCGTGGTCAACTCGGCCGTGCTCGACCAGCTCGACCTCGCGCACGTCCCGGTCGGCGGCGATGTCGTGCACGACGCCGACGGCTCGCCCACCGGCCTGCTGCGCGAGCAGGCCCAGCTCTTGCTGCGGCCGCTCACGTACCCGACGCCGGTCGACCGCGTCGTGCGCGGGCTCGCGCGCGCGTCCGAGCGGTACCTGGCCGAGGGCATCACCAGCGTCCAGGAGGCCGGGATCGGCGGCGGCCTGGTCGGCGAGACGCCCGCCGAGCTGGCCGCCTACCAGCAGGCGCGCGACACCGGCGTGCTGCGCGTGCGCAGCACGGTGATGGTCGCCGCGAGCGTGCTGCACGACCTGCCCGACGACGCCGGCTTCGGCCTCGACCTCGGCCTGCGCACCGGCCTCGGCGACGAGTGGCTGCGCGTCGGCCCGATGAAGTTGTTCGCCGACGGCTCCCTGGTCGGGCGCACCTGTGCGATGCACGAGCCCTTCGACGGCGAGCCGGACAACCGCGGCTACTTCCAGGTGCCCGAGGACGAGCTGGCCCGCACGATCCGCCGTGCCCACGAAGCGGGCTGGCAGATCGCGACGCACGCGATCGGCGACCGCGCGATCACCGTCGTCCTCGACGCCTACGAAGCCGCGTTGGCCGCTTCGCCGCGCACGGACCACCGGCACCGCATCGAGCACTGCGCGGTGCTTCAGCCCGCGGAGCTGCGCCGGCTCGCCTCGCTCGGCATCATCCCGTCGCCGCAGGGGCGGTTCGTCAACGAGCTCGGCGACGGCATGCGCGCCGCGCTCGGCGAGGCGCGCGTCCCGTGGTGCTACCGGCTGCGCAGCGTCCTCGACGCGGGTTGCGTGCTCCCTGCGTCTTCGGACCGGCCCGTCGTGAACGGCGCGCCCCTGCTCGCCCTCGCCGACATGGTGCGTCGGCGCACGGCGTCAGGCGCGCCCTTCGCACCCGAAGAGGCGCTGACGCCGGAGCAGGCGTTGCGCGCGTACACGTACGGCTCGGCGTACGCCACCTTCGCCGAGCGTGACCTGGGCACGCTCGAACCCGGGAAGCTCGCCGACTTCGCCGTGCTGTCCGGTTCGCCCCTGGACGAGTCCGGTTCGGACGGCCTCACCGTGCAAGGCACCGCCGTCGGCGGCGAACTGCGTTATCAAGCGTGATGACTCACTTCCTTCCCACGTGTTCGAGTGCCTCCTCGGCCAGCTCGGCCCAGGGGTGTGGCGACCCCGGGGCCAGCGCCAGCCATTCCTTCATCGGGGTGCCCTTGTTGGCGTCGAAGCGCACCCCGTGCCCGCCCTCCACCAGTTCGTCCACCCGGACCCGGGGCAGCTTGAGCACGAGCTGCCCGCGGACGAACATCGCGAAGATCCGGCCGTGCGCGCGCAGCGCCGTGCGCCCGAACCCGCCGGTCGTGCCGGGTGGCGTGATGCCCGGACGTCCGGTGAACTCGTCGACCAGGTCCTCGAACTTCTCCTCTGGTGACATCGACCACCTCCGTCTCTTCCATGCCCGACCGTAACGACCACCACCGACAAAACCGGGAGGCGAGATGCCCGTCCGCGACGCCGTCTTCGAAGACATCGAGGAAATCTGCACGCTCATCGAGGAGCACGCCGTCTACGAGGACAACCACGACCTGAAGCTGGACCGCGCCGAGATGAGCGGGCACCTGTTCGGGCCGGACCCGAAGGCGTGGGTGCTGATCGCGACCCCGCCCGGCGAGCCGGGGACGGTGGCCGGCTTCGCGTTCTGCAGCTGGAACTTCTCCACCTGGGAAGCGCGGCCGGGGATCTGGCTGGACGACCTGTTCGTCCGGCCCGCGCACCGCCGCCACGGGCTCGGCGGCGAGCTGCTGGACGAGCTGCGCAACCGCACGACCGGCCGCGTCGAGTGGGACATGCAGGCGGGCAACGAGAAAGGTGAGGCGTTCTACGCCCAGCTCGGCGCCGAACCGGTGCCGGGCTGGATCCGCTACCGCTGGCGGCCGTGAACTTTCACGAGAAAGTACGCGGCCCCGTATCGTATGCGGCATGGGAGATGGTTCGGTCCGGAGGTCCTCGTCGGTAGAGGACTACGTCCGGGTGATCTACGGCCTGGTCGAGCGGGGTGAGGCGGTCACCAACGCGTCGCTCGCCGGCCGGCTGGAGGTCAGCCCGTCCTCGGCGTCGGGGATGGTCACGAAGCTGTCCCAGCTCGGCCTGGTCACCCACGCCCCGTACCGCGGCATCGAGCTCACCGCCGACGGCCGGCTGCTGGCGCGGTCGGTGCTCCGGCGGCACCGGCTGATCGAGACGTACCTGGTGTCGGAGCTCGGCTACACGTGGGACGAGGTCCACGCGGAGGCGGACGCGCTGGAGCACGCGGTGTCGGACAGGCTGGTCGAGCGCATCGCGGCCAAGCTCGGCAACCCGGTCCGCGACCCGCACGGCGACCCGATCCCGGCCCCGGACGGCAGCGTGGAGGAGCTGCCGGTTCGCATCCTGGACGACCTGCCGCCGGGCGCGGTGGGCGAGATCGTCCGGGTCTGGGACACGGACCCGGAGCTGCTGAGGTACCTGACGGAACACGCGATCAACCTCGGCGAGCGCATCGAGGTCGTGGAGCGGCAGCCGTTCGGCGGCCCGATGGTGGTGAAGGTGGGCTCGCCCCCGGACGCGGCGACGCACGCGATCGGCAAGGAGATCGCGCAGGCGTTGTCGGTCACCCTGCGCTGAGGGGCGTACGCGCGGGTGACGTCGTGGAGCGGATGTGGTGACGACCGCCTCCGCAAGACCATGGCCGCATGAACTCCTTCCGCTTCGGCGTCGTCGCCGGTCATGCGCCTGATCTCACGTCCTGGACCGCCCAGGCCGAACGGGTCGAGAAGCTGGGCTTCGACACCCTGCTCGCCACCGATCCCGTCGGGACCGCCGATCCCTTCGTCCTGCTCGGGGCGGCCGCCGCGGTCACCATCGACCTCACCATCGGCACCTTCGTCCTCGCCGATCCGTTCCGCGACGCCCGGGCTCTCGACTGGCAGGCGAAAACCCTGCACCAGCAGACGGGCGGACGGTTCGAGCTCGGGCTCGGCGTCGGACGTCCGGGGGCCGACAGGCACGCGAACAGCCTCGGGCGGGAATTCCCCTCACCGGGTGAGCGGATCACTCGGATGGCCGCCACCGTCGCGCACCTCAAGCGGGACAGCGACCGGCCTCGGCTGATGCTCGCCGGCGGTGGGCCGAAAATGCTGGCGCTCGCCGCGCAAGAAGCCGACATCGTCACCTTCACCTGGATGCCGAGGACCACCGAAACCGAAGCGCAGTCCATTGTGGATCGATTCCGAGAACTCGCCGGGGCGCGCCTTCCCGACATCGAACTCGGCCTGAACCTGATGGCCGTCGGAACCGCGCCGTCGCCGGGAATCGCGCGGTGGGCCGGGGTCGACGTGCCCGAACTCGCCGCCGGGGGTGCCGTGACCGTCCTGCCCGAGGATCCCGGCGCGGCCGCGGAAACGCTTCTCCGGTGGCGGGACCGGTGGGGGATTTCCTACGTCACGATCAACTCCGGCTACGCGGAACCGTTTGCGGCGATCGCGGACGAGACGCGCAAGGCAGGTGGGTGAGGGCCCTTCCGATCTTGGGAAGCTGCGCCTACGCTCCAATGTTCTGTAATCGGGAGTGCTTCGGAGCGTTGTGATGACCGGTCAGCGAACACGCACCATCGACCGGGGGGAACAGGCGGAGCTGAGCCGGCTGCTGGCAGCCGGACCGTTCGACGTGGCCCTGCGGGCGGCGATCCGGGCCCGCGGCCTCGGCCTCGAGCGGATCCGCTATCGCTTGCGCGGCAGGGGAACCACGGTCAGCCTGGCCACCCTCAGCCACTGGCAGTCCGGACGGTGCCGGCCCGAGCGGCCGGAATCGTTGGAAGCCCTGCGGAATCTCGAGGACATCCTGAACGTGCCCGACGGCTCGCTCAGCAAACTCCTCGGCCCGCCGCGGGCGAGAACGAGGTTCCACGCGCTCAATTGAGCGACGGTTAGGCTCGCGGCATGCGAGCTGTCGTGATGGAGGAGTTCTGCGTCCCGCCCGTCGTGCGGGACGTGCCCGAGCCGGTGGCCGCGCCGGGCGGTGCGGTGATCGAGGTCGACGCCACCGGCGTCTGCCGCAGCGACTGGCACACCTGGCAGGGGCACGACGCCGCCGTCACGCTGCCGCACGTCGCCGGGCACGAGCTCGCCGGCCGGATCGTCGCGCTCGGCGCCGGCGTCCGCGGCTGGGAGCTCGGCGCGCGCGTCACCGTGCCGTTCGTCTGCGCCTGCGGCAGCTGCGCCCAGTGCGCCCGCGGCGACCAGCAGATCTGCGACCGAGAGTTCCAGCCCGGTGCCACGCACTGGGGGTCGTTCGCCGAGCGCGTCGCCATCGAGCACGCCGAAACGAACCTGGTCGCGCTGCCGGACACACTCGGCGCCGCCGAGGCCGCGGCGCTGGGCTGCCGGTTCGGGACGGCGTTCCGCGCGGTGCTGCGGCAGGGGCGCGTCACCGCGGGCCAGTGGGTCTCGGTGTACGGCTGCGGCGGCGTCGGGATCTCCGCGGTGTTGCTCGCTGTCGCGGCGGGCGCCAAGGTCGTCGCCGTCGACGTCTCGCCGGCCGCCCTGCAGCTCGCCGCGAAGTCGGGCGCCGCCAGGACCGTCGATTCCTCGGCGTTCGACGGCCCGGAAGCCGTCGCCGCGCACGTCCGCGAACTGACCGGTGGCGGTACGCACGTCTCGCTGGACTGCCTCGGCGCGCCGTCGACCTGCGCCGCGTCGGTCGGCAGCCTCCGCAAGCGCGGCCGGCACGTCCAGGCGGGCCTGATGCCGCCCGCGCAGGGGGTCGCGCCCATCCCGATGCACCGCGTCATCGGCGGCGAGCTGGAGCTGGTCGGCATCCACGGGCTCCAGGCGCACGAGTACCCGGAGCTGCTGCGCGTCGTCGAGACGGCGGACATCGACCTCGCCGCGCTGATCGGCCGGCGCATCGGGCTCGACGACGTCCCCGCCGCGCTGGCCGCGATGAACGACCCGGTTCCGGCGCAGGCGGGCGTCACCGTTGTGACGTTCCGTGACTGATCGGCGGCGCCGCGGTCAAGAGACGCGTTCGTAGCTGATCCACGCTGGTTTGTGACATTCAGGTGTGGGAACGTCGAGGCCATGGTGGCCCAGAGCGAGGGGATGCGGTCGCAGGGTCGTCCCGTCGGTCCGATCGGGCGGCTTCTGCGACTGTTCGCCACCGCCGATGTCACGTTCCGCGGTCATCGCGTGGTGCCTTCTTCGATCACCGAACGTGTGCGGCGGGAGTCTCCGGCACAATCGAAGTGATGGACGCCCTCCTGCCGCGCCCCCGCGCCGAGCTCGCGCCCGGGGCGGTGCACCTGCCCGACTGGCTCGGCTTCGACGAACAACGTGCGCTGGTCGCGGCCTGCCGCGGCTGGTCCGGCTACCGGCACACCCGGCTGCCCAACGGCGGGGTGATGTCGGTGAAGTCGGTCTGCCTCGGCTGGCACTGGTACCCGTACGGCTACTCGCGCACGACCGGCGAAGGCAAGCCGGTGCTGCCGTTCCCGGACTGGCTCGGCGACCTCGGCCGCCGCGCGCTGGCGGCCGCGTACGGCGAGGCCCGGCCTTACGAGCCGGACATCGCGCTGGTCAACTTCTACGACGCCGCCGCGAAGATGGGGCTGCACCAGGACAAGGACGAGCGCAGCCTCGAGCCGGTGGTGTCGTTCAGCCTCGGCGACGCGTGCGTGTTCCGCTTCGGCAACACCGAAACCCGCGGCCGGCCGTACACCGACGTCGAGCTGCGATCGGGTGACGTGTTCGTGTTCGGCGGCCCGTCCCGGCTCGCCTACCACGGCGTCCCGAAGACGCTGCCCGGCACGGCGGACCCGGCGCTGGGCCTCGACGGCCGGCTGAACATCACGCTCCGGGTGTCCGGGCTCTAGTCCTTTGTGGACTCTTCCTCCGGCACCACGATGAACCGGACGGCCACCGCTCGCGAGCCTGCGGGGTGCTGCCCCGGCTCGGTGGCGTACTTCCACACGAGGTTCTGGTACTCCTCGACGAACGACGTGACCTGCTCCTTCGTCAGGTGCAGCCCGGCGCGGAAGATGTGGTTCCACCCTTCGGAGTTCTCGTAGCCCGCGTACGCCCGCGTGACCAGACCCAGGTCGTGGCTCATCTTGAGCGCGCCGAGCTGGAGCATCGCTTCGCGCTCGTCCGGCGCCAGGTCGAGGTCCGGCGGGGTGTAGAGGTCCTTCGACCGCGACTTCCACCAGCGCTCGCGGCCGTCCCCGCGGTCGGTCAGCTCCTCGATCAGCTCCAGGTCGGCGAGCTTGCGGAGGTGGTAGCTGGTCGTCCCGGTGCTCTCGCCGAGCGCCTTCGCGACGCTCGTCGAGTTCGCTTCGCCGTGTTTGCCCAGGTAGGACAGGATGTCGCGGCGCACCGGGTTGGCCAGTGCCTTGTAGAAGGCCTTGAGGTCCGCGCCGGTGAGGACGCGCTTTTCGGGACGTTCGACCACGCCCGAAGGATACTACAGAGATTGTTTGCAAAGAACCTCTGCAATCGCTACCTTGGGTCGGGAGAGAACTCGGGGGTTCGCATGAAGAAGCTCTTCTGGGCCGCAGGACTGTGCCTGCTGCCGTGGATCGTGGTACTGGGGACGACGCTGCCGGAGGTCGCGGCGGCACAGCACTGGCGGCTGGCCTGGACGGGCTTCGACGCGGCCGAGGCGGCCGGCTTGCTGCTCACGGCCTGGCTGCTCGGCCGCGGCGACCCGTGGACGCCGCTGGTCGCCACGGCCACGGCGACGCTGCTGCTGGCCGACGCCTGGTTCGACGTAATCACGGCCGGCGACGACGTGGTGTTTTCGCTGCTCATGGCCGCGCTGGAGGTGCCGCTGGCGCTGGCCTGCCTGTCGGTGGCCGCCCCGCGGCCGGTGCCGGCGCATGTCTGAACTGGACGCGCGGCTGCGCGACGAGATCGACGACCAAGTCGTCGAGGCCCTGGACGCCTACCTCGCCGAGCGGCTCCCGCGGCGGTCCCGGCGCGCGTGGCCGGTGGTGGTGACGGTGGCACTGGGGGTCGTCACCACCTGGCTGGTCCCGGGCGCGGCTTGGGCGGCGTGGCTCGCGATCGCGGCCACGAACGTCGCCTGGCTGGTGGTCGTGAGTGGCAGTCGGGGCTGACCGCCTGCCACTCACGACGCGGGACGGAAGCTTCGACGCTTTCACGTGAAAGCTGCAGCTCAGGCCCGAGCGAAGCGCACGGTCTGGCCGGGCCGGAGCTGGGCAGCCACGTCGAGGTCCTCCTCCTCGACGACCGCGATCACCGGGTAGCCGCCCGTCGTGGGGTGGTCGGCGTGGAACAGGATCGGCCGGCCCGAGGGTGGGACCTGCAACGATCCCGGCACGCACGCCTCCGACGGCAGCTCGTCGTGGCGCGTCCGGGACAACGGTGGGCCGGTCAGGCGGATGCCGACGCGGTCCGAGTCCGGCGACACCGTGTACACAGTGGACAACAACTTCTCCGGCTCCGCGAACCAGTCGCGGCGTGGGCCCGGCGTCACGCGCAGCACCGGTTCCGCCGGCAGCGACGGCCGGGGTGCGAGGTCCACCACCGGGAACTCCCGGGGTGCCGGGCCGATCGGCAGCAGCATCCCGGCCGTCACCGGGGGCGGGCCGAGCTTGCCGAGCGTGTCCGTCGCCCGGGAACCCAGCACCGGCGGCACGTCGATCCCGCCGCGCACCGCGACGTAACACCGCAGCCCCGACACCGCCGTGCCCACCGTCAGCTCTTCCCCCGGCCACAACGTGATCGGCCCGTTCAGCCCACCCTTCGACAGCGGGCACGAAGCGCCGGTGACCGCCACCGTCGTCACGGCCGACGCCCGCAGCACCAGCCCGCCGAGCGTGACCTCCAGGGCCGCCGCCCCGACCGGGTTCCCGACGAGCCGGTTGGCCAGCCGGAACGAGCCGCGGTCGGCTGCGCCGGAGCGGCCGACGCCGAGGGCCGCGTGGCCCGGGCGGCCGAGGTCCTGCACCGTCGTCGTGAAGCCGGGCCGGACGACTTCGAGCTTCACGACCGCACCGCCGTGAACCGGACGCGGGTGCCCGGCGGCAGCAGGTTCGGCGGGTCACGCTCGACGTCCCACACCGGCACGTCCGTCCGGCCCAGCAACCGCCAGCCGCCCGGGGAGGCGCTCGGGTAGACCGCGCTGTACTCGCCGGCGATCGCCACCGAACCCGGCGGGATGCGGGTGCGCGGCGAAGACCGGCGGGACACGTGCAGGGCGGGGTCCGATCCGGTGAGGTAGGCGAACCCCGGCGCGAAGCCGCAGAACGCCGAGACATACGTCCCCGCGGTGTGCCGGGAGACCAGCGCCGGCACGCTCATCCCCGTCTCCGCGGCGACGTCGGCCAGGTCTTCGCCGTCGTACACCACCGGGATCACCACCTCTCCCGCGTCCGCCGCCACACGGTCCACAGGGGACACCTCGCGCAGCAGCTCACCCAGCCTTTCCGCGTTCGTCACCGACGGGTCGAAGCGGACCAGCAGGGTCCGCGCCGCCGGGACCAGCTCTTCGACGCCGTCCGGCGCCAGGCCGGCCAACGCCGTCTGGTAGCCCAGCACGTCGGCGGTCTCCACCAGCACCGCGCGCCGCCCGCACGGCAGCAGCCGGACGGTCATCCGGTGAACGCGCCGAGCTGGATGCCCGCCCCGGTCAGCGCCGCCTCGATCCGCCGGGCCAGCTCGACCGCGCCCGGCGTGTCCCCGTGCACGCACAGGGAATCCGGGCGCACCTCGAGCTTGGTGCCGTTCTCCGTCACGACGCCGCCGGTCGCCATGCCGACTGCGCGTTCGGCGACCACGTCGGCGTCGTGGATGACCGCACCCGGCTGCTTGCGCGACACGAGCTTGCCCTCCGCGGTGTAGGCGCGGTCCGCGAACGCCTCCGCGTACGCCACCACGCCCGTCGCCTCCGCCTGTCGCTGCATTTCCGAATTCGGCAGGCAGAGCAGCGCCAGCGCGGGGTCGTAGCGGCGCAGGCCGTCGACGATCGCCGCGGCCTGCTCGGCGTCCACCGCCGCGGTGTTGTACAACGCACCATGCGGCTTCACGTACGTCACGCGGCTGCCGGCCGCGCGGGCGAACGCGTCCAGCGCGCCGATCTGGTAGAGCACTTCGTTCGCCAGGTCGTCCGGCGCGATGTCGAGGGCGCGCCGGCCGAAGCCGGCTAGGTCGTGGTACCCGACGTGCGCGCCGATCGCGACGCCGCGCTCGGCCGCCAGTTCGCACACCCGCCGCATCACCGACGGGTCTCCGGCGTGGAAGCCGCACGCGATGTTCGCGCTGGTCACGATGTCGAGCATGGCTTCGTCGTCGCCCATCTTCCAGGCGCCGAAGCCTTCGCCGAGATCGCTGTTCAGATCCATTTCACCCCACCCGGTATTCGCTGTCGTACCGATCGGTGATGAACATGTACCCCGGTGCGTGGGTGATCGCAAAGGGGGGCCGGGACGCCATCAGCGCCGCCTGCGGGGTGACCCCGCAGGCCCAGAACACCGGGACGTCGCCGGGTTCGGCGTCCACCGGATCGCCGAAGTCCGGCCGCGAAAGGTCGTCGATGCCCAGCGCGCCCGGGTCGCCGATGTGCACCGGGCCGCCGTGCACGGCGGGCATCGCGCGGGTGATCCGGATCGCGTCGGCGACCCGGTCCTCCGGGATCTGCCGCATCGACACGACCATCGGGCCGAACAGCCGCCCGGCGGGCTCGCACGGCCGGTTCGTCACGTACATCGCGACGTTGCGGCCCTGGTCGACGTGCCGCAGCGGGACGCCCTCGGCGGCCAGCGCCGTCTCGAACGTGAAGCTGCAGCCGATCGAGAACGCGACCATGTCGCTGCGCCACAGGCCGGTCGCGTCCGAGACCTCGCCGGCGAGGACGCCGTTCTGCCAGATCCGGTAGCGCGGCAGGTCGGTGCGCAGGTCCGCGCCCTCGGCGAGCCGGGTTTCCGGATCGCCGGGGTCGGTGACGTCGAGCAGCGGGCACGCCTGCGGGTTGCGGGTGCAGAACAGCAGGACGTCGTAGGCCCAGTCCTCGGGCACGGCGATCAGGTTGGTCTGGGTGAAGCCGTTGGCCCAGCCCGTGGTCGGGTGGGCGGTGCCGGTGCGGAACGCCGCCCGGGCCTGCGCCGGCGTGTAGGTGGCCGGTTCGTCAAAGGTCGTCATGAGTTCCCCCTCAGTCGACGAGTTCGATACCCCTGGTTTCGGGAAGGCCGAGCAGGGCCAGCACCGCGATGCCGTACCCGGCCGCGCCGATCACGATCGCGCCGCCCGCACCGAGGAAGCCCACGATGGTCGGGAAGATCGCCCCGACCGCGCGGCCGAAGTTGTAGGTGAAGCCCTGCCCGGTGCCGCGCAGCGCGGTCGGGTACAGCTCGGCGAGGAACGCGCCGAAGCCGCTGAAGATCGCGGACATCGAGAAGCCGAGCGGGAAGCCGAGCACCAGCACGAGGCCGTTGGCGCCCTTCGGGATTTGCGTGTAGGCGACGATGAGCACGGCCGAGAGCAGCGCGAACGTCAGGAAGGTCTTCTTGCGGCCCAGCAGATCGGTGAGGTAGCCGCCGCAGACGTACCCGACGAAGGCGCCGGTGATGAGGAAGACGAGGTAGCCGCCGGTGCCGATCACGGTCAGCTCACGCGTCTTCTTCAGGTAGGCGGGCAGCCAGGTGTTGATCGCGTAGTAGCCGCCCTGGACGCCGGTGGCCAGCAGCGAGGCGAAGAACGTAGTCCGCAGCAGGTCGGCCCGGAAGATCCGGCCCAGTGAACCGCGGGTCCGCACGGCGACGCGGTGCTCCTCCGCGCGCGGGGCGTCCTGCACGCTGCGGCGGACCCACAGCACGAGCAGCGCCGGGATGACGCCGGTCCAGAACATGATCCGCCAGGCCACGTCGTCGCTCGCGAAGCTGAAGACGATCGTGTAGACGATCACCGAGAGGCCCCAGCCGACGGCCCACGCGCTCTGCACGAACGCCACGGTCCGGCCGCGGTACTTGGCCTGCGAGTACTCGGCGACCAGGGCCGCGCCCGCCGCCCACTCGCCGCCGAAGCCCAGGCCCTGCAGCGCGCGGAAGACCAGCAGCGTCTCGAAGTTCGGCGCGAAGCCGCAGAGCACGGTGAAGATCGTGTACATCGCGATGGTGATCTGCAGCGTCCGGACGCGGCCGATGCGGTCGGCGAGGATACCGGCGCCGACGCCGCCGACGGCCGACACGACCAGGGTCGTCGTGCTGAGCAGGCCGGCTTCGCCGCTCGAAATGCCGAAGAACGCGGTGATCGCGGCGAGCCCGAGCGGCAGGGTCTGGTAGTCGAACGAGTCCAGGCCGTACCCGCCGAACGCGCCGAGGAAGGCGCGGCGTCCGCGTTTTCCGAGTGTGCGGAACCAGTCGAACGGCCGGGCCTCGGTAGCTGTGGCAGTCATGGGGCACCTCCTGGCCAGTGTCTCTCATCGTGGCGTGCCTCACACGGTAGAGATTGTTGAACAATTCCACAAGATGCCGATTGGATCGTCCCCCGAGTGGCGGGTAGCCTTGTCCTCGTGGTCATCGAAGACGGCGTGGTCCCGGGCCTGGAGGCCGACCGCGGCCTGGTCACGCGCAAGAGCACGGCTGAGCGGGTCGCCGGCGTCCTCCGCAAGCGCATCGCGGAGGGGTTCTTCCTGCCCGGCGGGCGGCTCTCGGAGCAGGACATCGGCAACGCGCTCGGCGTCTCCCGCAACACCCTGCGCGAGGCGTTCCGGCTGCTCACGCACGAGCGGCTGCTCGCCCACGAGCTCAACCGCGGGGTCTTCGTCCGCATCCCGAGCGTCGAGGACGTCGTCGACATCTACCGGGTGCGCAAGATCATCGAGTGCGCCGCGGTCCGCGGGCTGAAGGCCAAGCCGGCGTCCTTCGCGCGGATCAAGGAGAAGGTCGAGATCGGCGACGAGGCCGCGCGCACCGGCAACTGGAAGGACCTCGGCACCGCGAACGTCTGGTTCCACCAGGAGCTCGCCGCGCTGTCGGGCAGCGAGCGGGTGAACGAACTGGTCGGGCGGCTGACCGCCGAGCTGCGGCTGGTGTTCCACATCATGGCCGAGCCGCGGCGCTTCCACGAGCGCTACCTGCCCCGCAACCACGAGATCCTCGACCGCATCGAGGCCGGCGACGGCCCGGGCGCGGAACAGCTGCTGCTGAAGTACCTCGACGACGCCGAAGAACAGCTGGTGGGCGCGTACGCCGACCGCGCCGAGGCAGCCCGCGCGGCCATCGCGGCGGAGTGACCAAAGCGCCCCAATGTGGCGTTGGGGGGGGGGGGGGGCCCCCCCCCACCCAAAAGTGGTCGTGGTGGGAAACAACGACACAAGGGTGG
>NZ_JBSGBK010000057.1:0-55852 GCF_053601215.1 Amycolatopsis sp. NPDC004772 | reverse complement strand
CCGCCGTTCGCCCCTGGGGGCGGTGTTTGTTGTTTGTGCTCCGCCCCCCACCACCCCCCCCCCCCCCCCCACGACCGGGGGCGGCGGTTATCTGCCGGCCTGCGGGCCGATCATCGAGTTGACGTCGATCGGCGACGGGATCGCGCCGAGCTGCAGCAGCAGGTCGGGAACCCGTTGCAGGCGGCGGGAATCCAGGACCGCGCCGTAGCCCGGCAGGGTGAGCAGCTTGGCGGTGTCCTCGTCGATCTTGGCGAACCGCACCAGCAGCGGCTCGACCTTGGCGCGGTCGAACAGGGCGTCGTGCGTCGCCTTCTGCATGGCCCGCTGGAACGCGGCCAGGGTCTTCGGGTTCTCCTTCACCCACTTCCGCGTCGCACCGTAGCCGGTCAGCGGGAAGTCCTGGGTCGCGCCGCTGTTGATGTCGATCACCGGGATCGCGCCGGCCGTCTTGGCGGCCTGCGTGATGTAGGGCTCCGGCAGGTACGCGGCGTCGGCCTGGCCCTGCTGCAGCGCCGCGGCGATGTTGGGCAGCGGGATGAGCACCCATTTCACCTTGCTGAAATCGACGTTGTGATCTTGCATGATCGAACGGGTGAGAAGATCCGACGCGGTGTTCTTGGCCGTGATGGCGATCTTCGCGGTGGCCAGGTCGGTGATTGTTTTCACCGGCGAATTCGGGACCGTGACGATCGCGTTGGACTTCGCGTTGACCGACGTCGCGTCGGCGACCAGCTGCATGTCGGCGGCGCCGGTGCTGCGGGCGGTGAAGAACGGCGGGTAGGTCGAGAACGCGATGTCGACGTCGCCCGAGATCGACTTCGACAACGAGGCCTGGCCGCTGGCGGCGATGACGGACTCGACGGAGAGTCCCTCGGCCTGGAAGTAGCCCTCGTCCTGGGCCAGCCAGAACGGTGCGAGGTCGGTGGTGGGCAGGATCGATACCTTTAGCGCCGACTTCTCCAGCCCGCTGCCGCTCGACGAGGTGCTCGAGCCGGTCGCGCCGAGCGCGCCGCAACCGGTTACGACCGTGACGACCGCGAGAACGAGTGCGGCACGAAAACGGGCATTGGTCCTGACTATTCCGAACAAGGTCTGCTCCTCGAAGGAGATGACAGTTGATGTACCGGCTCCAAGGAAGGTCCGTGATTCACTCCCCGGCGTCAGGCGGGCAACTGTAGGGACCCCGGCAGCCCTTGACAATGCGTGATGCCGCCGGATCCGCGAATTCACCACAATGGCGGCACGAATACTAGATCGACGATCTTGCGCTCCCCGCGGTCACCGAGCGCTCGCCGCGAGACTCGACGCAGGCGCGGACGGGGTGCGAAAAACGTGGCCGGAGGGGCACCGGCAAAGCGGAAACAACAGATCGACTGCCATATCCCGGGACCGCGAACCCGGTGTAGTTGCCGCGCCGAAATCGAACTCGGCGGCGGGTTTTCCCGCCGTTGTCTGCCAACGCAGGTAATAGCCGCGAAGGTGTCGAAATCGTCGATGCCGCCGCCTCGCCGGCGGCGGCCGGCCGGCGCGGGCGAAGTTCACCTGTCCGAGGAAGCGTTGTCAACGGCCTGCGACACAAGGGATTCGTCGGCCGCGCGCCGGGCCGCCCCGCGGCTTGTCCGGACCACTCGCACCGGCTGTGACCTGCGGTTACGGGGCAGAAGATCCGGCGCGCCCGGCCGGGTGAATCACGCCCGGATCACGAATCGGCGCATTTGCCGAATGGGAGGTTTACTCCCCGGGAACGCCGGACGACCGGCCGGCGTTCCGGACCGGCCAAGTGGTCCTCTTGTTGGGGAACAGGTTTTACTTCTAAAATCCCCCGTGTGCGACCGCTTACGGACGGTACGGAGCTACTGGTCGGCCGGGACAGCGAGCTGTCCCGGCTGGTCGCGTGGATCCGGGACGTCGCCGCGGGTCGCGGGCGTGCCGTGCTGGTCGACGGCGAGCCGGGGATCGGCAAGTCCGCGCTGGTCCGGTCCGCCTGTGTGGCGGCCTCCGACGCGGGCTGCCAGGTGTACTGGGGCGCCGGCGACGAGCTCGGGCAGGCCCTGCCGCTGCTGCCGCTGCTGGACGCACTGGAGATCACCCCGGCCACGCGGGATCCCCGTCGTGACGCCGTTTACGAGCTGCTGGGCGGCGGCGCCGTCGCCGGCAAGGGCGCCGACCTCGCCGCCGCGGCCGCCGAGCAGCTGATCGCGCTGGTGGACCAGCTGTGCCAGGACGGCCCGGCCGTGCTGGTCGTCGACGAGCTGCAGTGGGCGGACAGCACGACGGTGGCGGTGTGGAGCCGGCTCGCCCGCCTGGTCCGGCAGCTCCCGCTGCTGCTGATCGGCGTGCTGCGGCCGGTGCCGCGCCGCGACGACCTGCGCTCGCTCTTCCGGATCGTCCGCCCGGCCGAGCGGCTGCGGCTGACCCGGCTCGCGGAACCGGCCGTGCTCGAGCTGGTCGCCGCGCTGGCCGGCGGCAAACCGGGGGCCCGGCTGGAGGAACTGGCCGCCGGGGCCGCCGGGAATCCGTTGTACCTCACCGAACTCGTCGACGCGCTGACCAGGAGTTCCTGCCTGGAGGTGGATCACGCGGGGATCGCGGAGCTGACCGGCGCGGCCACGCCGGACTCGCTGCCGGAGGCGATCGCGGACCGGCTGGGCTTCCTCACCGAACCGGCGCGGGAAGTGCTGCGGACGGCGGCGCTGCTCGGTGTCGGCTTCTCGGTCGCGGACCTGATGACCGTGACGAACTCCTCGCTCGCCGAGCTGCTGCCCGCCCTCGACGAGGCCCGCGCCGCCGGCGTCCTGGTGGCGGCGGGCGACGACCTGGAGTTCCGGCACCCGCTGATCCGCACGGCGTTGTACGACGAGATGCCGACGGCGGTCCGCGTCGCCTGGCACCAGTCCGCCGCGTGGGCGCTGGCCGAGGCGAGCGCCCCGGTCGAGCGGGTGGCGCGGCAGCTGCTGCCCATGGTGTCCACAACGGACACTCGCGTGCCGGTCCCGGACTGGGCCGTGCGGTGGCTGCTGAAGGTGGCCATGCCGTTGATCGGCCAGGCGCCGGTGGTCGCCGTCGCGCTGCTGAGACGGGCGGTGCGGGACGCGCCCCTCGACGACGCGGTCACCGGCGCGCTGGCCTGCCGGCTGGCCGACGCCTATTACCGGGTCGGCAACGTGGCCCAGGCCGAGCGGATCGCCTGCCGTGCCTTGGATCGCGTCCGCGACCCCGACGTGCGCGTCGACCTGCACACGACAGTGGTGCAGAGCCGCGGGACGGCCGGCCGCGCCGCCGAGTCCCTGCCCGCGCTCAACGAGGCGCTGAACCAGCCGGGGCTGCAGGCCCGGCACCGGGCGCGGTTGCTGGTGCTCATCGCGCGGATCCGGCGCGTCCAAGGCGAGATCGACGCTGCCGGCCGGGCCGCCTCCGCGGCCTTGGCGGAGCTCGGCGCGGCCGAAGACCGCTGGGCGACGGGGTGGTCGTTGCACGTGCTGAGCCAGTGCGCGATGGCCCGCGGCGAGTGGGCCGCCGCGCTGCCGCTGTTCGAGCGCGCGATCGCCGTCGTGCGGGGCGACCCCACGCTGATCGAACTCACCCTGCTGCTGCGCATCAACCAGTCGGTCACCTACGGCGCGCTCGACCGCTACGCCGATGCGCTCACCGCGGCCGGGCAGGCGCGCGACCTGGCCGAGCGCACCGGCAGCGAGGCGCGGCTGACCCAGGTCCAGAGCGCGATCGGGCAGCTGATGCTGGGCGCCGGCCGGTGGGACGACGCGCTGGCCGAGGTGGACGTCGTGCCGGACGACCACAAGGACCCGGGCGTGGTGTGCTGCGACCACGGCGTCGCCGCGATCATCCACTTCCACCGCGACGAGTCGGCCGCGGCCCGCCGCCACCTCGACGTCGCGGCGCTGCACTCCGAACGCGTCGGCGACGAGGTGGTGGAATCCCTGGTCCGCGCCCGCAGCCTCGCCTTCGAGCACGCGGGCGCGCCGGACCGGGCGCTCGCCGTGCTGACGGCGGTACCGGCCGGCGAAGACGCGGGGGAGGAGCGCCTCGGCGACGCCGCCCGCCTGGCGATGACGATCGGCGACGTCCGGACCGCGGCGGAGATCGAGGCCCGGGCCCGCGGCATCGCCGCCGACTCGGCGGTCCCGCACCGCCGCGCGCTGGCCCTGTACTGCCGCGGCCTGCTCGAGCGCGACGGGACGACGTTGCTGCGAGCCGCCGACGGCTACGCGGACGCGGGCCGCCCGCTGTCCCAGGCCAAAGCCTTGGAGGCGGCCGCACTGGCCTTCGCCGAAGCCCGGCCGGAAGACCGCGGTTCGGCGCGGGCGGCGTTCATCCGCGCCATCGACCTGTACGCGGAGCTGGACGCCCAGTGGGACGTGGCCAGGCTGCGCGCCCTGTTCCGGGCCCTGGGCATCCGCCGCGGGCCGAAGGTGAAACATCGTGAGGCCACCCACGGCTGGGACAGCTTGACCCCGACGGAGGGCCGGATCGCGGCGCTGGTGGTGGAGGGCCTGTCGAACCCGCAGATCGCGGCCCGGCTCTACCTGTCGCCGCGCACGGTGGGCACGCACGTCTCGCACATCCTCACCAAGCTGGGGGTGCATTCGCGCATCGACATCGCCCGCGAAGCGGCCCGCCACCAGACCGCTTCCGGCTGAGCCACGCCCCGGCCCCGCGGGCCGACCTTGCGGGTGTGCGGGCCGACCCTGCGGGTGTGCGGGCCGACCCTCCCGGCAGGTGGGCCGACCTTCCAGGTGCGCCGGCCGACAGTCGGGTGCGCGGGCCACCCTTGCCGGTGCGCGGGCCGATCCTTCCGCTACCCGCGCAACCGACCGGAACCCGCGCGGGCACGCTGCCCCGCAGCCCCGGGGCAGCGCGTCCCTGCGCGGCGAGATCAAGCAGCGACCTCCGGAGTGTCGTCCTGCGGATGCACGACGCGCGGCGGGGTGGCCGCGGGCTCCGGCTCGGGCGCCGGCTTCGGCTCGGGCGCCGGCTCCGGCTGGGGGGCCGGCTCCGGTGCCGGCGCCGGGGTTCGGCGGAACACCGCGATGTGCCCGCTGACCATCTGGCCGAGCAACACCGCCAGGACCAGCATCAGCGGTGTCCGCCAGGTGCCCGTTCCCGTGTGCAGCCAGCCGCAGACCAGCACCCCGAAGCCCGCGATGACGTACCCCACCCCCTGGACCACCGCGGACAGCGCCACCGAGCTGTCCTTGCTGCGCAGCGAAATGGTCGTCAGCGCGAACGCGAGCGCGCCCATGCCCGTTCCGGTCGCCGCGGCCCACAGCCAGGGGGCCGCCGCGGGCGCCAGGAGCAGCCCTGTGACGCCGATGACGTTCGGCGTGGCCAGGACGACCACCAGCAGGGTCTGGTTGCGCCAGCGGCGCGTCCAGCCCGGCACCAGCCACATCATCGGCAACCCCATCGCCATCGACAGCGCGAGGCACGCACCCGCCGTCGCCGAGGGGACGCCGGCGCTGCGCAGGATGCCGGGCAGCCAGCCCATGACCAGGAACGTCACCGTCGAGATCAGTCCGAAGTGGAGGGTCAACGCCGACGCCCGGACGGCGCCCGGTGCGCTCCGCGGCGGCGCGAACTCGCCGGGCGTGCGCTGCCAGACCTGCTGGGCCACCAGCGCCGAGGCCGCCCACACGCCGAGCGCGAACCGCCACGACGACGACATGACCGCGGTGGGCGTGACCAGCGCGCCGGCCGTGCTGCCCACCCCCAGCCCGAACGTGAACGCGGCGGATCCCTGCGCCAGCAACGGCAGCATGGTGCCGAGCACGGCGATGGACAGGCACGCGAGCGCCGTCCCGATCAGCAGTTCCACCGAACCCCCCAGGACCCGCCCGGCCAGCGACAGGATCAGCCCGACGAGGGCCACGGTGACGGTCCGGTGCGTCCCCACCCGGCTGCACAGCCACGGCGTCGCCCAGCCGCCGAGGCCGATCGCCCACAGCGGCAACGCGACGAGCACCGCGGCGACCAGGCCGCCGGCGACGGAGATGTCCGGCAACGCCGCGCCGAGACTCGTAACGGCCGGCCGCAGGTTGAGTGCGAGAACGAAGATGACCAGAGTGGAGACCGTGGTGGTAGCACGCGACATCGCTCCTCCTCGGGTGTCGAGGCCGGAGCGGCAAACTCCGTAGAGCAATGTTTCGTGCTGCGCGCATTCCAGACATCCGTCACCTGACGGATGAACGAGATTTTGTTGTCCCTCAACGATTACGGGCCTGCGAATGGGCGTGCATCGGCACGGCCGGACGCCCCGAGCGGGGGCCTCTGTCCACTCCGGTCACGGTCCGTGGTGGCGAAATCCCCATCGTGGAACGGGGTCTCCCCAAGTGGCGCAGTGGGGACCCCGGGAACGGCAGCGTCGTCACTGTGGATCACCGTGCGCGGGCACTTGAAACGTAACAATGGGTCGTAGTAGCGTCAACGACCAGAACTTTGAAACCTTTCAATTCGGAGGTGCGCGATGCGGGTGAGCGGATGAAGGTCGCCGTGCTGGTCACCTGCATCAACGACGCGCTGTTCCCCGACACCGGCAAGGCGGTGTTCCGGCTGTTGCGCCGCCTCGGCGTCGACGCGGACTTCCCGCCGGCGCAGACCTGCTGCGGCCAGCCGATGGTCAACACCGGCTACCTCGACGAGGCCGTGCCGGTGGTCCGCGCGTTCACCGACGCGTTCGCCGGGTACGACCACGTCGTCACGCCCTCGGGTTCGTGCGCGGGGTCGGCTCGGCACCAGCACGGCCTGGTCGCCCGGCGCGCGGGGGAGCCGCGGCTGGCCGAGACCGGGCCGAAGGTCCACGAGCTGAGCGAATTCCTCGTCGACGTCCTCGGCGTGACCGACGTCGGCGCGTACTTCCCGCACCGCGTCACCTACCACCCGACCTGCCATTCGCTGCGCATGCTCGGCGTCGGCGACAAGCCGCTGCGGCTGCTGCGGGCGGTGCGCGGCCTCGACCTCGCCGAGCTGCCCGCCGCCGGGGAGTGCTGCGGGTTCGGCGGCACCTTCGCCGTCAAGAACGCCGAGACGTCCACCGCCATGGGCGCGGACAAGGCCCGGCACGTCCGCGCCACCGGAGCCGAGGTGCTGGTGGCGGGCGACAACTCGTGCCTGCTGCACGTCGGCGGCCTGCTGTCCCGGCAGCGGTCCGGCGTCCGCGTGCTGCACCTGGCCGACGTGCTCGCCTCGACCGAGGAGGAGGCGTGAGCGCCACGTTCGTCGGCATGCCCGCCTTCCCGGCGGCGGCCCGGGAAGCGCTCGCCGACACGCAGCTGCGGCGCAACCTCGCCCACGCCACCGGCACCATCCGCGCCAAGCGTGCGGCCGTCGTCGGCGAGGTGGCCGAGTGGGAGGAACTGCGGCTGGCGGGCGCGGCCATCAAGGACAACACCCTGCGCCGCCTCGACGAGCACCTCCTGACCCTCGAAGCGGCGTTGCAGGCGCGGGGCGTGACCGTGCACTGGGCACGCGACGCGCGGGAGGCCTGCGAGGTCGTCGCCGGCATCGCGCGGGACCACGGCGTCGACGAGGTCGTCAAGGTCAAGTCGATGGCGACCCAGGAAATCGGCCTCAACGAGGTGCTCGCCGAGCACGGTGTCACCGCCTGGGAAACCGACCTCGCCGAGCTCATCGTGCAGCTCGGCGACGACCTGCCCAGCCACCTCCTGGTGCCGGCGATCCACCGCAACCGCGCGGAGATCCGGGAGATCTTCCGCCGCGAGATGGCCGCGGCGGGCCGTCCGGCGCCCGAGGGCCTGACCGACGACCCGGCCGAGCTGGCCGACGCGGCCCGGCTGCACCTGCGCGAGAAGTTCCTGCGCGCGAAGGTGGCCGTCTCCGGCGCGAACTTCGCCGTCGCCGAGAGCGGCACCCTGGTCGTCGTCGAATCCGAGGGCAACGGCCGGATGTGCCTGACCCTGCCCGACGTGCTGGTTTCCTTGATGGGGCCTGGAAAAGGTGGTTCCGACGTGGGCCGACCTCGACGTGTTCCTGCAACTGCTGCCGCGGTCGAGCACGGGGGAGCGGATGAACCCGTACACCTCGACGTGGTCCGGGGTGACACCGGGCGACGGGCCGCAGGAGCTGCATGTGGTGCTGCTGGACAACGGCCGCACTCGCGCGCTCGCCGACGAAGCCGGCCGGCAGGCGCTGCGCTGCATCCGCTGCTCGGCGTGCCTGAACGTCTGCCCGGTCTACGAACGGACCGGCGGGCACGCCTACGGGTCGGTCTACTCCGGCCCGATCGGCGCGATCCTCAACCCGCTGCTCAAGGGGGTCGGTGTGGACGAGCAGACCGACTCGCTGCCGTACGCGTCCAGCCTGTGCGGCGCCTGTTTCGAGGCCTGCCCGGTGCGCATCGACATCCCGGAAGTCCTGGTGCACCTGCGGTCCCGGGTGGTCGACGCACACCGCGGCGGGCCCCCGAAACCCGAGGCGGTGGCGATGAAAACGGCGTCCTGGGTGCTGTCGGACGCCCGCCGGCTCGGCGCGGCTGAACGCGGCCTGGGGGTCGCGAACCGGGCCTTGACCCGCTTCGGCCGGCGGCTGGTCCCGGGCGGCCGCCGGGCCCTGTCCCGCCTGCCGTGGCCGGGTTCACTGTGGACGACCAGCCGCGACCTGCCCGCGCCGCCGCCCGAGTCCTTCCGGTCCTGGTGGCGAAAGCGATGAGCGCGCGGGAAGGGATCCTCGCGGCCGTCCGTGGCGCACTGCGGGACGCCGACCGCACGGAAGCCGTGGTACCCCGCGGATATCGCTCGGCCGTCGCGGACGTCGCGTTGTTCGCCGAGCGCGTGGCCGACTACCGGGCCACCCTCACCCGGTGCACCGCCGCCGAGCTGCCGGACGCGCTCCGCGCGGCGCTGGGACCGGCGCGGAAAGTGCTGGTACCGGAGGGGTTCCCGGTTGGCATCGAGGGGTCGCCGCCGGTGGCGAGCACCGCCGGGCCGGCCGGGTTCGACGCCGTCGTCACCACGGCGGCGCTGGGCATCGCGACCACCGGCACGATCGTCCTCGACCACGGGCCGGGGCAGGGCCGGCGGGCGCTCAGCCTGCTGCCGGACGTGCACGTGTGCGTGCTCCGGGCGGAGCAGATCGTGCCGGGGGTGCCGGAGGCGGTGGCCGCGCTGGACCCGGCGCGCCCGCAGACCTGGATCAGCGGGCCGAGCGCCACCAGCGACATCGAGCTGACCCGGGTGGAAGGCGTGCACGGGCCGCGGAGCCTGCACGTCATCGTCGTCACGGCGTGACCGGGGCGGTGGCCCGGGCCGCCGCGTTCCTGAGAAGTCCCTGTGGGTTCGTATCAGGGGAAAACCCGGTCCCCTCCGGATATCGCCGGCGATCTTCATCCTGCCGGGCGTCCGGGGAGGAGGGCATCGATGGAATCCGGAGAACACCGGGGGCGGGGCGTGCTGGAGGGGGCGTTCCGCGTGCTGGAGGCGTTGTCCCGGTCCGCCGACGGCAGCAGGCTGGCCGATCTCGCCCGCGCGGTGCGCCTGCCCAAAGCCACCGTGCACCGGCTGCTCGAACAGCTCGTTTCGCTCGGGGCGGTGCACCGGCACGAACAGCGGTACTTCATCGGGCGGTCGCTCGCCCGGCTCGGGGCGGCCTGGAACCCGGATCCCCGGCTGCAGCACGCGGCCCGGGAGCCGGTGCAGGTGCTCGCCGCCCTCACGGGCACCGCGGTCGTGGTGACGGTGCTGCACGAAGACCGGGTCCGGGTGGTCGCCGAAACCCGGTGCGGGAGCGTCGAATTCCCGCCGATGCGGCCGGGGGACACCCTGCCGGACGCCACGGCGGCCGGAAAGGTCCTCCTCGCCGGCCGGGCCGCCGGCGACCGCCTGCCGGTGGAGCGGCGGCGCCGGCAGATCCTGGCCAGGGTCGGCGGCCCGTGGCTGGCCGAGCAGCACCCGGCCGGCGTTTCCTGCGTGGCCGCCCCGATCTGGCACCCGGACGGCTCCTTCGCCGGTTCGGTCGGCGCGGTCGTGGTGCGCCGGACCGCACCGGGCGGCCTCGCCGAGCTGGTCCGGCGGGCGTCGCAAGAGATCACCGACCGGCTCCCGCACCCCCGGTCGTTCCGCTGACCGAGACGAGCGTTTCCGGCCGCCGGGGCGGCGGGCCCAGAATCCCGGAACCGGGCCCACCGGGGCCCGGGTTTTCTCGGGAGGGGAAGCGAAATGAACGGAATCGTCCGGCGGATCGCCGCGTCGATCGTGTCGGCCGGCCTGGCCGGCGCCGCCTTGCTCGCCGGCTCGCCGGCGAACGCGGCGCCCGACTACGGTCCCTACCTGTTCATCAGCAACAGCAGCCACCTGTGCATGGACGTGGTCGGCGGCGACCGCGCCAGCGGCGCTCGCATCCAGCAGTGGTACTGCTGGGGAGGGGCGCCGCAACGCTGGACCGAAGAGTACGTGATGACCATCGGCGTGACGCACTACTACCGGCTCCGCAACCTGGAAACCGGCAAGTGCCTCGACGTCCCCGGCGGGGATTCCGCGCCGGGTGTCCTTCTGCAGCAGTGGGATTGCTGGGCCGACGCCCGGCAGGGCTACATGCAGCTGTGGGCGGTGGAGACCCAGCCGTTCTCCCCGCCGGTCCCGACGTCGCGCGTGAAGAACCTGATGACCGGGCGCTGCGTGGACGACAAGGACTGGAGCAACACCCCGGGCACGCTCCTGCAGCAGTGGACGTGCGAGGACACGCCGCCCCAGCAGTGGCACATCCCCTGACCCGGGTGCGGGCCGCCGTGCCGGGCACGGCGGCCCGTGGGCGTCAGCCGACCAGGCGGGGGAACAGCTCCCGCACCCCGCGCCGCAGGTCGTCGAGCGCGGTCTCCTCGTCGGCCAGGTGGCGCAGCAGGGCCTGCTGGAACAGCCCGTCGAACAGCGCGTACGCGTCCGCCGCCGAGCACGTCGGCTCGGCGTCCGCGAGGCCGGCGTACGCGGTCACGTTGCGCCAGATCATGTCCCGCAGGCTGTCGTCGATCTCGGCGACGTCCTCGCGGAAGGCCGGCTCGAACAACGACTGCGTGCGCAGGTCGTACCACATGCGGTGCATCAGGGGCGCCTCGCCGAGCGCGGTGGCGAGGCCGTCCGCGCACGCCGCCGCCAGCTCGGCCGCCGTGGCCGCCTCGCCGACGCCGCCCTCGTAACGCTGGACGCACGCCGCCTTGTAGCGGCGGACGCAGTAGGTGATCAGCTCGACCTTGTCGGCGAAGTAGTAGTGCAGCAGGCCGTGGGAGAACTTCGTGTGCTCCGCGATCGTGCGCAGGCTGGTGCGGGCGTAGCCGAGGTCGGCCAGGGCCAGGAGCGCCGCGTCGGCCAGCTCCCGGCGGCGGTCCTCGAACTTGTCGGCTGGGGTCCGGCGCCTCACGGCGGCTGCGCTGGTCACGACCCCGAAGATACCATCCGGCCGTTTTCTGACCAATCGTCCAAGAAAATCTTGACATTCGTCCAAATGGCGGTCATGGTCTTCACCAGCCGCCGGCGATGTCGGGAGGGACGACGATGTCTCTGTTCTTCTACCTGGAGAAAGGCGCCTCCCTGGACCCCGGGGCGCCCTGCTTGACCCTCGACGGGGTCACCCGGTCCTACGGCGAGGTCGTCGAGCTCGCCGAAGCGGTCGCCCGCGCGTTGCGGCGCTCCGGCGTCGCCCCGGGGGACAAGGTCGGCATCCTCTCGGCCAACGACCCCACCGCGTTCACCTGCGTCTTCGGCATCTCCCGGGCCGGCGCGGTGTGGTGCCCGATCAACCCGCGCAACGCCGCCGGCGAGAACGCCGAGCTCCTGGACCTGTTCGACTGCGCCACCCTGGTCTTCCAGCCCGCCTTCGAAGACCTGGTCCGCCGGATCGCCCCGCAGCTGCCGAAGCTGACCACGCTCGTCCGCCTCGGCGACGGCGACGCCTTCGCGCCCGGCTTCGACGACTGGCTCGGCCGGGCGGAAGACGACCCGCCCGCGGTGGCCGACCCGCCCGGCGACGTCGTCGCCCTGGTGGGTACCGGCGGCACCACCGGACGTCCCAAAGGCGTCATGCTCACCGACCGCAACCTCGAGGTGATGTCGGCGATCACGCTGATGAGCTACCCCTTCGAGGGCCGTCCGGTCTACCTGGCCCTGGCCCCGCTGACGCACGCGGCCGGCGTCCTGTGCTTCCCGGTCCTGGCGCGCGGCGGCGAGGTCGTCATCATGCCGAAGCCCGACGTCGGCCGGTTCCTGGAGCTGATCGGACACCACCGCGTCACGCACACGTTCCTGCCGCCGACGCTGATCTACCTGGTGCTCGGCCACGAAGCCCTCGACCGCACGGACCTCTCGTCGCTGCAGTGCTTCTGGTACGGCGCGGCCCCGATGTCGACGGCCCGGCTCACCGAAGCGCTCGACCGGATCGGGCCGATGGCGCAGCTGTTCGGCCAGTCCGAGGCCCCGATGATGATCTCGACGATGGCCCCGGCCGAACACCGGCGGCCCGACGGCACCGTCCACACCGGACGGCTGTCCTCGGCCGGGCGGCCGTCGCCACTGGTCACCGTGGCGATCCTCGACGGCGACGGAAACCCGGTCCCGCCGGGGGAACGCGGTGAAATCTGCGTGCGCGGCTCGCTGGTGATGGCCGGCTACTACCGCGACCCGGAAGCCACGGCGGAGGCGTCGGCCCACGGCTGGCACCACACCGGCGACATCGGGTTCCTCGACGGCGAAGGCTTCCTCCACATCGTCGACCGGGCCAAGGACATGGTCATCACCGGTGGGTTCAACGTCTATTCCGCCGAGGTCGAGCAGGCGGTGCTGGCCCACGACGCGGTCCGCGACTGCGCCGTGGTCGGCCTGCCCGACGACAAGTGGGGCGAGCGCGTCACCGCCGTCGTCCAGCTGAGACCCGGTGCCGAACTGGACACCGGGGAGCTGATCGCGTTCGTCAAGGACCGCATCGGCAGCGTCAAGGCCCCGAAGCAGGTCGAAGTCTGGCCGGACCTGCCCCGCTCGACCGTCGGCAAGGTGCTCAAGGCCGACATCCGCACCACCCTCGCCACCCGCTGAAGGAGAACACATGAAACTCGCGCTCTACCTGCCGAACTTCCGGGACAAGGTGACCGTGCGGGAGCTCGAGGACCTCACCGCGCTGGCCGAGGACCTCGACTTCGACTCCGTCTGGACGCTCGACCGGATCATCGTCCCGGAGACGTCGGACACCCAGGAGATGCAGTACGCGTTCGGCATGATCGAGGGCTTCCCCAAGGGCCTGCCGGTCAGCTCGCGCGGCGAATTCCTCCAGGGCATGCCGCTCATCCCGTGGCTCGCGGCGAAGACGTCGAAGGTGCGGATCGGGATGAGCATCATCGACACGCCCTACCGCTCGCCCGGCGTCCTCGCCGCGGAACTGGCGACCATCGACCACCTCTGCGGCGGCCGGCTCAACGTCGCCGTCGGCTCCGGCTGGATGCCCGAGGAGTTCGCCGCCGCGAGCGCGTCGCACCTCTTCCCGAAGCGGCACAAGCACGTCCGGGAAACCCTGGAGATCATGCAGGGCATCTGGACCAACGACCTGTTCGAGTACCACGGCGAGTTCGCCGACTTCCAGCGCAGCGGGTTCGGCGCCAAGCCGGTGCAGAAACCGCACCCGCCGATCTTCTTCAGCGGCCTCAAGGACGCGAAGCGGTCGGCCGCGCGCATCGCGAAGTACGGGCTCGCCGGCTGGATCGGCATCCAGGACTCGCCCGAGGACATCACGAGGTGGCGCACCGAGATCCAGCGCGAGCTCGAGGCCCTCGACACCCCGCGGTCGGTCGACGACCTCGAGATCGCCAGCATGATCTGGTTCGTCATCACCGACCAGGATATGGACCAGAGCCCGCTGGGCAAGGGCACCAACCTGCTCGTGGGCTCGCAGGCGCAGATCACCGACCGGCTCAAGCGCTACCGGGAAGCCGGGCTGACGATGCCCTTCCTGTGGCCGCCCTTCCAGGACGTCCCGGTGGCGAAGACGCTCGACGACCTGAAGCGCCTCAAGGAAGAAATCCTCCCCAAGATCGACGCGATGTGAAAGGGATCAGCATGTCCGAACTCGAGGGAAAGCGCGTCTTCGTCACCGGCTCCGGTGCCGGTATCGGCAAGGCGATCGCGGCGCTGTTCACCGAACGCGGGGCCCGGGTCGTCGTGAGCGACCTCGACTCCCTCGCGGCCAAGCAGGCGGCCGGCGAGATCGGCGCCGCGGGGGTCGCCAACTGCGACGTCACCGACGAAACCCAGGTCCAGTCGGCGATCCAGCAGGCGGTCGACCTCCTCGGCGGCTTGGACGTCCTGGTCAACAACGCGGGCATCGAGGTGTCGTCCCCGCTGCTGCAGCAGCCGACGGAGAGCTTCGACCGGATCTTCGCGGTCAACGTCCGCGGCACGTTCGTGACGATGAAGGCGGCGGCCCCGCACCTGGTGGAGTCCAAGGGCAACATCGTCAACATCGCCTCGATCGCCGGGATCGGCGGCAGCCCGCTGCTCGGGTCCTACTGCGCGACGAAGGCGGCGGTGATCCAGCTGACCCGCGTGGCGGCGGTGGAGATGCGCCCGACGGGGGTGCGGGTCAACGCGGTCTGCCCGGGCTTCGCGGACACGGCCATGGTCGAACGCCTGGTCCCGGACTTCGAGGCGGCCACGCAGGTCCCGTTCGGCGACCTCGTCGCGGCCAAGCAGGGCCGGCTGGGCACCCCGCAGGACATCGCGGAGGTGACGGCGTTCCTGGCCTCGGACCGGGCGAGCTGGATCACCGGCAGCCACTACGTCCTCGACGGCGGGTTGACGGCGTCGCTGGTCTGACGCGCAGGTGCCCGGCCGGTTCGGTGACGAACCGGCCGGGCATCGGTGTGCGGACGGTCCGACAGCGGTTCGCGTGGGTGTGAACGGCCGGCCGGAACCGGCCGAATAGGACAGTTCCGGCCCGGGGCACGGAGCCGAAGTGACGGAATACCCCGTCCGACGCTTTCTCAAACGACTACTTTTCGTGACAATCCTTCGTCTTTCCCCCTCGTTGCAACGGAATTCCCGGTGATCCGTGTACGGATCGTGAGAATTCCGTGATCATGTAACGGTCCCGCGGCGTGGCGTCTCGGTACTCCACGAAACCATCTCCGACCCGCGTTTGGGGGACATCCCATGCTCGTCGACGTCACCACCACCCGGTCCGCTCTCTTCCGCCCGGACGCGCAGGTCTGGCCGTCCGCACCCGAGCGTCCGATCGGGACGTCCGAAGAGGCCACTCCGGTGGGCGAACTCAGTCTGCTCGGCGGGTTCCGGCTCGTGCTGCGCGGAGAACTGGTCGACGTGAGCACGACCGGGCAGCGGCTCGTCGCCGTCCTCGTCTGCCACTCCGGCTCGGTCGCGCGGCGGCAGATCGCGCACCTGCTGTGGCCCGACGCCACCACCGCGCGCGCCCACGCCAATCTACGCACCGTCATCTACCGGCTGGAACGAACCTGTCCGGGCCTGATCGTCGTGTGCGGCTCGTACCTGCGGCTCGCCGGCGGGCTGCGCATCGACCTGGACGAGACGACCGCGCTGGCCAACCGGATCCTCGCCACCGAAGGCCCGCTGCCCGCGGCGGTGCGCACCGAAGCCCTCGACGCCGGCTTCCACCACGACCTCCTGCCCGACCTCGACGACGAATGGCTGCTGGAGTACCAGACCCGCTACCACCAGCTCCGGCTGGCCGCGCTGGAAACCCTGTCCCGCCGCCTGGCCGGCGAGGGCCTGCCCGGCGCGGCCGTCTGCACGGCGTTGGCGCTGGTGCAGGCGGATTCCCTGCGCGACAGTGCACACCAGACGCTCATCCGGGCCTGCTTGGTGCAGGGAAACCAGCAGGAAGCGCTTTCCTACTTCGCCGACTACCAGCGGATCTTCCGCGACGAACTGGGCGTCGAACCCGCTTCCAGCATCGGCCAGCTGCTCGACGAACCGGCCGCCGACCTCGACGTGTGACGCTCGGAGAACGGTGCGCCGACGGCGTCGCCGTCACTCTTGCGAGTGAATGTTCCCCGGAGCGACGAGAACAGTGAGCCGGTGAGTGAAAGTGACTGACACGACCGATGCCGTGGCTGCGCCGCAGCTGCCGACCGCACGGGCCGTCCCGCCCCTGCTGGACCAGAGTGCCATGTGGACCGACGAAATGGTGGCCGGCGCGGGCATCCCGGTGCAGGACGCCCCCTTCGTCAGCGTCGGCGGGGGAATGGGCTCCTTCGTCACCGTCGACTACCTGCGGATCGCCGGCGACGTGCCGGCGCAGGACATCCGCGTCCTGTCGAACCTCGCCCACCCGTGGGAGACCTACGAGTACCTGACCCGCGTTTCGCAGCTGCCGCGGGCCCGCCGGATCCGGTCGGACTCGGCGTCGCGGCCGGACAACCTGTGGGGCTTCCCGTCCTACGCGCTGCAGGAAGCGTGGCGGACCCGCAGCCTCAAGCCGTTGACGCAGGTGTTCCTGGAGCCGGACTTCGCCGACTTCTACACCCCGGTGCTCGGCACGGTGCTCGACGGCATCGCGCGGGAGGCCGACCGGATCCGGTACGGCGAGATGCTGGTGCGCGGCGAGGTGCAGGTGGTCCGCCGCCGCGCCGGTGGTGGCTACTTCAGCCTGCTGTCCCCGGCCGCCGCCGACGGGAGCCCGGCGCCGGGGCACGTCGCCTTCCGGTCGCGGGACGTGCACCTGGCCGTCGGTTACCCGGGCCTGCGGTTCCTGCCCGACATGCAGGCGTTCCGCGAACGGATGAACGACTTCCACCACCTGGTCAACGGCTACGAGGATCACGAGCACGTGTACCAGGCCCTGCGCCACCGGCCCGGCACCGTGCTGGTGCGCGGCGGCGGGGTCGTTGCCTCGGCCGTCCTGCACCGGCTGATCACCGACCGGCTCGCCGGTGGCGCGGAAACCCGGATCGTGCACCTGTTCCGCACCTTCTACGCCGGCCACCACGGGCCGCACCCGTGGGCGCGGCGGCCCGGTCGCGACGGCTGGGCGTTCCAGGGCTTCAACTACCCGAAGTCCGCGTGGGGCGGCCAGTTGCGCGCCCGGATGCACGGGCTGGAGGGCGCCGACCGGGTCCGGATCTACGAGCAGATCGGCGGGACGACGACGCCGTCGCGGCGGCATTGGCGCGAGGGGCAGCGGACCGCCCGGGAAGAGGGCTGGTACCAGCCGGTCTCCGGGCGGATCGCCGACCTGCGGCTCGACGGGCCGGGCATGGTGGCCACCATCGGCCGCCCCGAGGGCCTGGCGAACGTCGCCGTCGACTACGTGATCGACTGCACCGGCCTCAACGGCGACATCAGCGAGCACCGGGTCCTGGGCGACCTGCTGCGCCAGCCCGGCGTCGGACGCAACGTGCTCGGTCGGCTCGACGTCGGCGAAGCCTTCGACGTGCGCGGAGCGGACAACGGCGAAGGACGGCTCTACGCGACCGGCGCGGCCGCGTACGGCGGCTACTTCCCCGGGGTGGACACCTTCCTCGGGCTCCAGCTCGCCGCGCAGGACGTCATCGACGACATCGCCCGGCGCGGCTACTGCGACCACATGGGACCGGTCAGCTCCATCGCCCGGTGGCTGAAGTGGGCCACCGGACGCCGGATCTGACCGTACGTGGAGAGGACGACGACGTGGTGCCGACACTGCTCGGCCGGATCCAGACCCGGCTGTTCCTGCTGATCTTCCTCGGTGGTGCACTGACCGCGCTGCTCGCGCCGATCCTGCCGATCGACGCCCCGGTGGCGCAGCGGTACCAGGCCACCTTCGTGGTGCTGGGCGCCGTCACCGTGCTGGGGGTCGGCTGGGAGTTCGTCTACCACCTGCTCATGCAGTGGCGGTGGGAGAAGGACTGGCCCACCCTCTTCGGCCTGCTCACCGCCGTGCCGGAGGGAATCCTCGTGTGGGTCCTGGCCGGCCGGGGGCGGTTGCCCTGGCTGCCGGGCCCGGTGCCGTGGGGCGCGTTCCTGATCCATTTCGGGGTCGTCTGGCTGGCGGTGTGGCTGTTCGCGAACGGGCCGATGCGGGTGCCGTTCATCCGATGGAGGTTTCACGGCGGGAGACTGGTATGAGCACGGTTCTGGACAACGCACCGCACCCGGCCGCGACGGCCCCGGACGGGCTGCACCCGTTGCGGGGCAACGCAGTCCTGGCCCGCTACGGTGACCTGACCCTGGTCTGCGAAGCGGTGCCCGGCCGGCAGCACCGCATCGGCGCGCTGCTCGACGCGGTCGCCGCGATCGCGGCGGACGAGGCCGATGCGCGGCAGCTGAGCCGCCGGGTGGCGGGACTGATCGACGCGGACGCCGAAGACTTCCCGGCCCTCTGCGCCTTCGGCCCGACCGGCAACGGCATGGCGGCGGTCGTGCACGGAGGGGCCGAGCTGATCGTGACGGTCAACGGCCGGCACGTCCACCTCGACGGCCGCGACGCGGCAACGGTCCTGGACCGGGTGATCACGGATCGGGTGGACGCCGTACGCGCGGTCCTGGGCGGCACGGATCTGGGCACGGTGGACGACACACCCGCGCCGGCCCCGGCTCCGGCCGAGCCCGCTTCGGTGCCGGCCGCGCCGGCTTCGGCGCAGGACCCGGCCGCGGCCCCGGCTCCGGCTCCGGATCCGACCGAGCCGGCTCCGGCGCCCGCACCAGCTCCGGCGCAGGACCCGGCCGCGGCCTCGGCTCCGGTGGCGGGGCAGGCAACGGCTCCGGCTCCGGTGCCCGCGCCAGCTCCGACGCCGGCGCAGGTCCCGGCCGCGGCCCCGGCTTCGGTGGCGGAGCAGGCGACGGCCCCGGCTCTGGTTCGGGCCGCGGTAGCGGAGCAGGCGACAGGCCCGGCTTCGGTTCCGGCGGCCGGACCGGCTCCGGTGTCGGCGCAGGTCCCAGCCGCGGCTCCGGCTGCCGTAGTGGGGCAGTCGACAGCTCCGGCGCCCGCGCCAGCTCCGGTGCCGGCGCAGGCCGCGGCTCCCGTCCCGATCCCGGCGCAACCGACCAATACCGCGCAAGCCATCACCATCGAGTCCACAACGGACAGTCGCTCCGGCGGCTTCGCGACCGTGTCCGGTGTGCGGTGCGCTCGTGATCACTTCAACGATCCCGCCGTCTCCTACTGCTCGGTGTGCGGGATCTCGATGGCGCAGGCTCCTCGCTCGCCCGATGTCGGGCCGCGGCCGCAGCTGGGGGTGCTCGTGCTCGACGACGGCACCACCGTCCCGCTGGTGCGGGACCTCGTGCTCGGCCGGATGCCCGAGTTCGACGAGGCCGTGGCCGCGGGGGAGGCCGATCCGGTCACGCTGGCCGATCCGCTCGTCTCGCGGCGGCACGCCCGGATCGCGCTGCGGGGCTGGCAGGTCGTCGTCACCGATCTGCAGTCGGCCAACGGGACCTTCGTGCTGCCGCGGGGGAGTGCCACCTGGCGCCGGCTGGAACCGGGGGCCGGCGCCGTGCTCGAACCCGGCTCGACCGTCGCCGCCGGGATGCGGCAGCTCCACTACTTCTCGCACCGGCACTGCTGATCCCCGACTCCGAAGGAGCCCGCCATGCCGTCGTCGTCCTTCCTCGCCCGCTTCTCCGCGTGGGCGCGCCACACGCCGGAGGCGCCCGCTCTGTCCGCCGGTGACCGGGTCGTCTCCTACGCGGCCCTGGGGCGCCTGGCCGCCGAGTTCGGCCCCGCCGTCGCGCGGACCGCCGGACCCGTCTGCGTGGCCCCGCGCCGGTCGCCGGAGACCGTCGCCCTCGTGCTGGCCTGTCTGGCCGGGGGCAAGCAGGTCCTGCTGCCGCCCGCCGAACTCGGGTCGGACGCGCTCGTCGACCTGTGCGGCCAGGCGGGGTGCTCGGCCGTGCTCGCGGGGGACGGGGAGTTCGTCCGGCTGGCCCGGGCGGACGTGCGGCCCGCCGCGCCACCCGGCCTGCTCCTGACCACCTCCGGCACGACCGGGCCGGCCCGGACGGTGGTGCTCGACACCGCCGGGCTCGACCGGTTCTTCGGCTGGGCCTCGGCCCGGTTCGGGATCGGCCCGGGCGCCGCGACGCTCAGCTGCGTGCCGCTGAACTTCGACCTGTCCCTGCTGGACGTCTGGGCCGCGCTGGCGGCCGGGGCACGGGCCGAGCTGGCCGCACCCGAAGCCGCCACCGACGGCGCCCGCCTGGCGGAGGCGTGCGAGCGCGCCGACGTCGTGCAGCTGTCGCCGATGCACCTGCGGATGCTGACCGAATCGGCGGCCCGGCCGCTGCCCGGCGTGCGGCACGCGATCTCCACCGGCGACGTCCTGCCGCCCCGTCTCGCCGCCGCGTTGCCGGCGCTGTTCCCGCGGGCGCGGGTGTGGAACCTCTACGGCTGCACGGAAACCAACGACAGCTTCCTGGCCGAAGTGGACGCCGAGGAGGCCCTCGCGCTCGGCGCCGTGCCCCTCGGTGACCCGATCGCCGGGGTGCGGGCGGCCATCGCCGGTGACGACGGCGAAACCGTGCCCGGCGCGGGGCGGGGCGAACTGCTGGTGTCGACGCCGTTCCAGGCCCGGGGCTACCTGGACCGGCGGCGGGGCGGGATCGTGCCGATCGGAAGCCCGTTCCGCACCGGCGACGTCGTCGAGCGCGACGAGCGAGGCCGGCTGTTCCCGCGCGGCCGCCGCGACGACCAGGTGAAGGTGCGCGGCGTCCGGACGAACCTGCAGCAGGTCGAGGCGGTCATCCTCCGCCACACCGACGTGGTCGACGCGCTCGTCACCGCGACCACCGACCCCGCCGAGGGTCACCGGATCAGCGCGTCGGTGCGGTTGCGGCCGCGGACCCGGCTCACCGGGCTGCAGCTGCGCGTGTACTGCCGCGCCAAGCTGCCGGCCACCGCCGTCCCGAGCGACGTCGAGATCGTCGAACACCGCATCGGCCGGACCGCGAACGGGAAGCGGCGGGCCGTGGCCACCTCGAAGGAAGGAACCCTGTCATGATCGTGCGTTCCAAGGCGGAAGTGACCTGCGTCGACTGGGGGAACGGGCTCAGCTACCGATTTCTCACCCAGCACGACAACATGGGGTTCACCCTGGCCCACACGCTGGTCAAAGCCGGTTCGAAATCGCCGCTGCAGTACCGCAGGCACCTGGAGGCCTGCTACTGCATCTCCGGGCGGGGCCAGGTGGTCACCGCCGACGGCACCACCTTCGACCTGGCGCCCGGCGTCATCTACGCCCTCGACGACCACGACGAGCACTTCCTCATCGCCTGCACCGAAGGCGACATGGAGCTGGTGAGCGTCTTCAACCCGCCGCTGCGTGGTGACGAGCGGCATTCCTTCGACCAAGCCGAATTCTCGCACTACTGAGCGGTTCGCCGGCCGGGGAGGCGGCCGGAACCGCCGGTCCAGCAAAGGAGTGACGATGGACAACACGACCAACGCCGGAGGAAGCCACGGCTTCGACCGCGGCCCCCGCACCCAGGGCTTCCCCGCCCAGCCGCCGCCCGGGCCACCCGGCGCCGCCCCGCGGCCGGACCTCGGCTTCGCGCCGCCCGCCCCGCCGCCGCGGCGACGGCGCCGCGGCCCGGCGATCGTGGTCGGGGCGCTGGTCGCGGTGATCGCGATCGCCGCCGGGTTCGTCGTCGGCTGGGTCGTCAACGACGACTCGGACGGCGCGGACGGGCTGCCGGTCCCGCTGGCCGCCCAGAACGGCACGGCCGCCGGCGACGCCGGGGACTCCCTCGCCGGGGCGGGCAACCCCGCCGCCGGTGGCGGTGGCCCCTTCGACCTGCGCCGCGGCGCGGTGTTCGTGCAGACGAACGATCCGACGGCCAACGAGGTCATCGCCTTCTCGCGCAGCGAGGACGGGCGGGTGCACGAGGTCGGCCGGTACAAGACCGGCGGCGTCGGCAGCGGCAGCTTCGAGGACTCCGCGCACGGCATCGTGCTCGGCACCACGGCGGGGGAGACCTCCCCGCAGCACAACCTCGACAGCGCGCAGCTGCTGTACGTGGCCAACGCGGGCAGCGACTCGATCAGCGTGTTCCGGGTCGCCGCCGACGGCCTCCAGCTGGTGTCGAACGTGCCCTCCGGCGGGACCAAGCCGGTGAGCCTCACGGTGAACCACGGCCTGCTCTACGCGCTCAACAGCGGTGAGCTCGACGACCGGTTCGTGCTCCGGTTCCCCGACCAGTTCCTGGACAACTGCACGCACGGCGACCAGCCGTCGGTCTCGGGCTTCCGGATCGACGTCGAGGGCAGGCTCACCCCGATCCCCTCGTCCACCCGCCCGCTCAGCGGCGGCGGCCGCTCCGGCTGCGCGCAGGTCTCGTTCACCCCGGACGGTTCGCAGCTGGTCGTGTCCGAGCGCGTCGCGACACTGCCCACGCAGCCGGCCGAGAACGGGGCCATCGACACCTTCGCCGTCAACCCCGACGGGACGCTGGGGGCCAAGTCCGTGCAGAACACCTCCGGCGCCGGCCCGTTCGGCTTCGCGTTCACCAAGGACGGCACGGTCCTGTTCAGCGAGCAGAACCACACCGACAAGGGCAAGGGCACCGCGAGCAGCTACACCATGCTGGGCAACGGAACCCTGAAGGCGATCAGCAAGGCCGTGCCCAACAGCGGCACCGACACGTGCTGGATCGTCCCGACCAACGACGGGAAGCTGGCGTTCACCTCGAACGCGCTGGGCGGCGGCTCGCTCTCGAGCTACCGCGTCGAAGACACCGGGGCGCTGACGCTGCTGCACCCGCAGGCCACCGACAAGGGCCCCAAGGACGGAACGCTGGACATCGCGCTCAGCCACGACAGCCGGTGGCTGTACCAGCTCAACTCCCACTTCGGGCTGCTGCAGGTGTTCCAGGTGAACGCCGACGGCACACTGAAGTTCCTCGAGGAGCACAAGGCGTTCGACGTGGTCCTCCCGGAGAACGGCGGCCAGCTGCCCCCGTTCGGGATCGCCGCGTACTGACCGTCCACAAAGGACCAGTAGGACTCCGCCGTGCGTGCTGTGACGCCGTGGCGACGGCGGTCCGGCAAGACTTCCGACCACACCGAGGCAGGCGCACGAACGACGAAAGTGGGCACCGTGAACAGGGAAACCGCTCTCACCCGGTCCCAGCTCCGCATGTGGTTCATGCAGGCGATGGACGTCCGGCGCACCGATCTGACGATCGCCTGCGCCGCCCGGCTCAGCGCCCCGATCGGGGTCGAGGAGCTGCAGCGCCGGCTCCTCGACGTCGTCGCCGGGAACCCGCTGCTGTCGGCGGTCGTCGACGCGGCAGCGGGTGAGCCGGTGTGGCGGTCGCTGCCGCCGCGGGAGGCCGTCCTCGCCGCGGTGCGGCCCACCGTGCGGGCCGCGAACCCGGCTCGGCTGCGCGCCCTCTACGCCGATTTCGCCGAGCAGCCGTGGGATCTGGGCCGGGAACTGCCGTGGTCGGCCGGCCTGGTCGTGACGCCGGAAGCGACGTACCTGTGCTGCCGGTTCCACCACCTGGTGTGCGACGGCGACCGCTCGCTGCAGCTGTTCCTCGCCGGGCTCGACGACCGGCCGCCGGCCTCGGCCGGGCCGGAGCTCGGCCGGCTGGTCACCGAACCGCCGCTGCCGGAGGACGCCGGCGCGGAGGTGGCCCGGCTCGCCGCGGCGCTCACCGCCCCGGGGGACCTGCGGCGGCGGGTCGTCGAGCCCGACCCCGGCGGCCACCGCTGGAGCGGGGTCCTGGACCCGGGGCCGGACGGTGCACCCGACGAAGTCCACCTCCTGCGGCGCCTGCGGGCGGCGACCGCCCACCTCGTCCCGGGGGAGCAGCTGCTCGTCGCGATCCCGTTCGACGGCGGCACGCCGGAGCAGGCCGGGCAGTTCGGCTACTTCGGCAACCCGGGGATCGCCGTTCTGCCGGCGGACGACGACGACTCGCGGTGGGCGGAGCGGGAGTACGACCGGGCCCGTGCTCTGGCGCAGGTGCCGTTCCAGCACGTCATGGCCGACGACGGGTTCCGCGCCGCGGCCGACCCCGCCCACCCCTTCGACGTCCTGCTCGTGCCCCGGACCCTGTTCGGCCACCGCGGGGAGCTCGTCGAGTCGGTGGCGGAGCCCGCCGTCAGCAGAACGCCGTACGCCCTGGTGCTCAACCACTGGCGCGACGGCGACGGCCGGCTGCGCGTGCAGCTGGAGTCCACTGTGGTCGGTCCGGAGGTGCTCGGCCACCTGGGCGCGAGGCTGCAGGGGGACACGGACCACCGCGACGACGGCCGCCAGGGAGCGCCGCAGGCGGAGCTCGACGTGCTCGAGCGGCTGTCCGCCGTGGTCGAGGCCCAGCCGGACGCGGTGGCCGTCGACGCTCCCGGCACCGGCACAGCGTCCTACGGGCAGCTGTGGGCGGAAGCCACGGCGCTCGCGGACGTCCTCGGCCGGACGCTGCCGCCGGAGCACCGCGTCGTCGCGGTGGTGGGCCGCAAGCACCCCGCCGAGATCGCCTGCGTGCTCGGGGTGAACCTGGCCGGGGCCACCGTGCTGCGGCTCGACCGCGGCCCGGCGGCCACCCGGCGCGCGCTGGCCGGGGTGGCGGGGATCGGCGCGGTCGTCCGGCTGCCCGGCTCCCCGGTGCGCGGCACCGGGCCGGAGGAATCGTTCGAAGGAAGCTTCGGGACGTACCGGATCGTCACCGGGGCCCGCGGCCCGGCCGCCGGTCCGGAGCGGCCGCTCTACATCACGCTGACGTCCGGCTCGACCGGACAGCCCAAGCCGATCCCGTTCGCCCGCGCGGACCTCTCCGCACTGGTCGCCTGGCACCTGCGGACGTTCCCCTCGCCGCGGCGGATGCTCCAGTTCTCCAAGCTGTCGTTCGACATCGCCTACCACGTCATCTACGCGACGCTGTGCGGCGGCGGCACCCTCGTGGCGGCCGGCAAGGAAGTCCGCGACGACCCCCGGAAGCTGCTGGAGTTCCTGGCCGCGGCGGACATCGAGAAGGTGTACCTGCCGACCGTGCTGCTGCGGCCGGTGGCCGAGTCGGCGCTGGTGGAACCGGCCGTGGCGACCCCGGCGCTCAAGGAGGTCCTCGTCGCCGGCGGCGGGCTCCGGATCACCCCCGAAATCCGCGAGTGGTTCGGTCGCACCTCGGCGCGGCTGGTCAACCAGTACGGCATGTCCGAGACCCAGGACGTCACCAGCCACCAGCTCGGGGGACCGCCGTCCGGCTGGCCGGACCGCCCGGCGGCGGGCTTCCCGATCGACGGCGTCGACGTCCGGGTGGTCGGCGGGGACGACGTCGAACTGCCGCCGACCCTCAGCGGCGCGGTGGTCGTCCGCCGCGGCACCGACGCGGTCGTCACCGGCGACGTCGGCTACACCGACCGCGACGGCAGGCTGCACATCCTCGGCCGGGACAGCCGGGTCATCAAGCGCCGCGGCTTCCGCGTCAACCTGCAGGCCCTGGAGGCCGAGACCGCCGCGGCACCCGGCGTGGCCGACGCCGTCGCCGTGCACCACCCGACCCCCGCCGGCGGCACCGAGATCGTCGTCGTGGCGACCCGGCAGGACTCCGCCGCCGAGCCCGAGCCGGCCGCGATCCGCGACCGGGTCGCCGAGCGCCTCGGCGACGGCTACGAGTTCGAGCTCCGGTTCGTGCCCGCGCTCCCGCGGCTGGCCAACCACAAACCCGACCTCCAGGCGATCACGAAGCTGGCCGAGGAGGCCGGCATCCAGCGGACGTCCGGTGCGCCCGCCGCCGAACCGGGCGCGGCGGGGTCGGCCGTGCTCGCCGCCGTCCGCGACCTCACCGGCAACCCGGCCGTCGACGAGCACTCCCGGTTCCTCGACGCCGGACTCGACTCGATCAGCCTGATGACCCTGGCGGCCCGGCTCGGCCGGGACCACCCCGGCCTGTCCGTCGCCGACTTCTTCCGCCACCCGGTGATCGGGGACCTGCAACGGGCCCTGGCGCAGCCGGCCTCCCGGCCCGCCGACGTGCGGCCCGCGCCGGCCGCCGCCCGCGAGCCGGACGAGGTGGCCGTCGTCGGCCTGGCCGGCCGGTTCCCCGGCGCCCCGGACGTCGAATCCTTCTGGCGCACCCTGCTCGACGGGACCTCCGCGGTGACGGCTCCCGGCGACGGCGGCACGTTCGTCCGCGCCCAGGGCCACCTGGCCGACGTCGACGCGTTCGACCACGCGTTCTTCGGGATCAGCCCGGCCGAAGCCCGGCGGATGGACCCGCAGGTGCGGGTGTTCCTCGAGCTGTGCTGGACCGCGCTGGAAGACGCCGGCGAAGTGGCCGGCCTGCCGGGCAAGAACGTCGGCGTGTTCGCGGGCGCCGGGCTGAGCACCTACCTGCTCAACGAGGTCGAGCCGCGGCGGCTGGCCGACGACGACACCCCGTTCCTGGAGCACAACACGCTCGCCGAACGGCTCGGCACCGACCGGAACTACCTCACCTCGACCGTGTCCTTCCGGCTCGGCCTGACCGGCCCCAGCGTCGTCGTGCAGGCCGCCTGCGCCACCGCGCTCACCGCCGTGCACACCGCCCGCCGGGCCCTGCTGGCCGGCGAATGCGACCTCGCGCTCGCCGGCGGCGTGTCGATCATCTACCCGCAGCCGGAGGGCTACGAGTACGTCGAAGGCTCGGTCCGCAGCCGCCACGGCGTGTGCCGCCCGTTCGACCGCGAGGCCGACGGGACCGTCTTCGGCAACGGCGCCGGGGTCGTCGTCCTCAAGCGCGCCCGCGACGCGCGGACCGGCGGCAACACGGTCTACGCCGAGGTCGTCGGCAGCGCCGTCAACCACGACGGGGCCGCGAAGGCCGGCTTCAGCGCACCGAACCCGGCGTCGCAGACCCGGCTGATCGACGCCGCCGTCGGCGCTTCGGACCCCGTGGTCGACTTCGTGGAAGCCCACGGCACCGGAACCGCGATCGGCGACGTCATCGAGTGGGACGGGCTGCTCGCGTCCCGCCTGCAAGCCCCGGACGAGGCCACGCCGTGCCTGGTCGGCTCGGTCAAGGGCAACGTCGGCCACCTCGACGAAGCCGCCGGGATCGCCGGGTTCGTCAAGGCCTGCCTGGCCGTCCGGTACCGGCTCTACCCCGGGACGTACGGCTTCTCCGCCCTGCACCCGGGCCTGACCGGGACCGGCCGGTTCACGGTGACCGGCGACAGCCGCAAGCTGCCCGACGACCGGCCCGTCCGCGGCGGCGTCAGCTCGTTCGGCATGGGCGGCGCGAACTGCCACGTCCTGCTCCGTTCGCCGGCGGCCCCGCGGGTGAGCGAAGACGCCGGGACGCTGGGCGACCGCGACGCCCCGCTCTACCTGCCGGTCAGCGGCCGGAGCCGGGACTCCCTCGGCGCACTGGCGACGCGGCTGGGCGAGCGGCTCGGCCACGACGCGGCCCAGCTGCCCGCGGCGAGTGTCGTGCGCACCCTCACCCACGGCCGCGAGCACTTCGGCGAGCACCGGGGCGTGCTCGTGCACGGTGCCGGCGCGCCGCCGTTCCGCGAGTTCCCGGCCGCCGCCGTGCGCGGCGAGACCGTCTGGGCGTTCCCCGGGCAGGGCAGCGGGTTCTCCTGGGACGCGGTGGCCGAGCTGGTCCGGTGGCCGGTCTTCGGCGAGCGGTTCCCGGCCCTGCTCGCGGAGTTCGCGGACCGGCTCGGGCCCGAAGCGTTCGAGCGGCACGTCGGACGGCGCACCGGTGACCCGGCGCGGCCGGTGGACACCGACGGGGCCGCGTGCGGCGATCCGTGCACGATCCGCGAGCAGGTCCTGCAGTTCTCGTTCCAGCTCGCGCTGGCCGACCTGCTGCGGTCGTTCGGCTGCGCCCCCGACGTCGTCACCGGGCACAGCCTGGGGGAGATCACCGCCGCCGTGTGCGCGGGCCTGCTGGCCGAACCGGACGCGCTCACGCTGGTGGCCGCCCGCTGCACCCTGATGGACGCCGCCCCGGCCGGGTTCATGGCCCAGGCGCGCTGCTCGCACGACCGGGCCCGGGCGCTGGCCGCGGACCTCGACCTCGACGTCGCGGCGGTCAACGGCCCGGCGCAGGTCGTGCTGGCCGGCCCCCGGCCCCGGCTCGACGACCTGCGGCGGACCGCGTCCGCGGCGGGCATCCACCTGACCCCGCTGCCCGTCGGCAAGCCGTTCCACAGCCGGCTGCTGGCCGGGGCGGCCGGCGAGCTGGAGCGCGGCGCGCCCGTCCCGGCCCACCCCGCCGCGGTGGCGTTCGTCGGCTCGAACGCGGCCTACGGCCCCACCCGCGAACCGGACGGCCTGCGGTACTGGACGACCCAGCTGACCTCGCCGGTGGACTTCCTCGCCGCCGCCGAGCAGGTGCTCGGCCGCTCGCCGCACCCCGCGATCGTGGTCGAGCTCGGTTTTTCCGCCACCCTCTCGCGCCTGGTGCGCGCCGCGGCGACCGACGGCGCGGTGCCGGCCCCGGAACTGGTCTGCGACCTCAAGAAGTCCGTCCCCGGCTACGTCGGCAAGGTCGCCGCGGCGGCCTACCGCGCCGGCCGCGGGCCCGATTGGGCCGCGCTCAACCGGGTGACCGGCGGGAGCCTGCTCCCGCTGCCCGCCTACCCCTTCGACCGCACCGAAATCCGGCCGCTCGGCCCGGTGCCGCGGCGCGGGCCGCTCGGCGACGTGCTCGCCCCGGACGTGCCGTTCACCCTGGCTCCGTCCGATGAGGACTGGATCGGCGGCCACCGCGTCGGCGACCGGTGGCTCGTCCCGGCCGCCGGCATCCTCCGCCTCTTCGCCCGGATCGGGCGCGCGGTGCGCCCGGACGGCACCGACGTCCTGCTGGCCGACGTCTCCTTCGAGCGGCCCATCGCCTTCGAGGCCGAGACCGACGTCGTGGAGGCCCGGATCTCGGTCGGGTCCGGCTCGCCCGCCGAGTGCGTCCTCTGGACCCGGCGGCCCGGGCAGGCGTGGACCCGCAACGCCGCGGCCCTGCTCACCGACGAGGTCCGCGAGGTCGAGACCCCGGACGGCGCCGCCGACCCGGTCGACGCCGACCGGCTCTACCGGCGGTTCGAAGACCAGGGACTGCACTACGGCACCGGCTTCCGCGGCCTCGCCCGGATCACCGCCGGCCCCGCGGCGGCGCGGGCGCACTGGCGGCCGGAAGAAGCCCGCGGGGACCGCACCCGCCTCGGCATCGGCACCGACGAGGTGGCCGCGGTCGACGGCGTGCTGCAGCTCGCGGACGTCCTGGCGGCCACGGCCGGACCGGACGTCCGGATGCCCGCGCACGTGGCGTGGGCCCGGCTGCGGGCGGTCGCGGCCCCGGCCGACCTGATCGCCGTCGGTCCCGACGGGCCGGCCACCGTTTCCGGCACCCTGTCCGGCGAGACCGGGGGTGTGGTCGCCGAGCTCGCCGGCGTCCGGTTCCAGGGCGATCGCCGCGGCGGCGAGGTGGCCCACCGGCTCGTGTGGCGGCCGCACGTCCCGGTCGGCGCCGACCTGCCCGGCCCGGTGGCCGCGGCGCTCGAGGAGGCGCACGCCGCCCTGTCCGCACCGGACGACGAAGTCACGCGGTACCAGCGGCGGATCCGGCAGCTGGAAGACCACGCCGTGCGCGTCCTCGACTCGGCGGGCGCCCGCGAGTACCTGGCCGGAGCGACCGGGACCACGCCGGCCGGCACCCGGCGCCTGCGGGCCTTCGCGAACCTGCTCGACCGCCCGCGCCCGGCCGTCACGGAAGTGCCGCCGGAGGGCGCGCTGGACGCCGAGTGGGCCATCGTCGGCAACTGCGCCGGCCAGCTGCCGGGGTTCTTCGACGGTTCCCTCGACGGCGAAAGCATCCTCTTCGGCGGCTCCGGCGCGGCCCGGCTGCGGTCCTACTACCAGAGCTCGTTCCTGCTCAACCGGCTCAACTCCGCGCTGGCCGGGGTGGTCGCGTCCGCGGCGGCCGCGCACTCCACCCGGCCATTGAAGGTCCTTGAGGTCGGCGGCGGCACCGGCGCCACCACCGAAGGCGTCCTCGCCGCGCTCGGCGACCTCGGGGCGGCCGCGGACTACACCTTCACCGACCTCAGCGAGGGGCTGAACCGGCTCGCCGCCGAGCGGTTCGGGGCGCACCCCGGCTTCCGCACGGCGCTCGCCGACCTCGACTCCGACACCTCGGTCGGCGCGCTCGACGACGACTTCGACGTCGTGGTCGCGGTGGACGTCGTGCACGCCACCCGGGACGTCGGCGCCACGCTGGACCGGCTCGCCGGGCGCCTCGCGCCGCACGGGATGGTCCTGCTGGTCGAAGACCTCAAGGCGCTGGCCTGGGTGGACCTGACCTTCGGGCTGCTCGACAGCTGGTGGTCCTTCGACGACGACGTCCGGGCGGACCACCCGCTGCTGCCCGAAGAACACTGGCGGGCCCTGCTGGACAGCCGGTTCGGCCGGGTCGACGTGCTCCGGGCGTGCGGCGGGCTGCCCGCCGGGGACACCGTCGCCGACGAAGGGCTGTTCGTCTGCGCCAACCCGCGCCCGGCGGACCGGGACGAGCCGGTCGTCGTCGACGTCGCGACCGGCGCGGACGTCGGGGAACTGCTGCCTGCGTCGGCACGCACGGCCGTGCTGCGGTTCGAGCCGGCCGAGCCGGACGCGGACACGGCCGGGTGGTTCGCCGCCGCGCTGCTGCGGGCGGTCCGGCGGGCCGAGGAGCTGCCGCGGCTGGACACCCTCGTGTTCGGCACCCCGGACGGGGCCGCCGCGGGGCCGGCCGGGGCGATGGCCGCGGCACTGGCCCGGGTCGCGGCCTCGGAAGACCGCCGGGTCCGGACCCTCGCCCTGGCGGTCGACGGGCACGGCCCGGCCGCCGAGACCGTCCGGCAGGTGAAGACTCTGCTGACGCACCGCGGCGCACACGTCGCCGCACGGATCTGCGACGGCACGCTGCTGCTGCCCGCGGTCGAACCCGCCGGTCCCGCTCCGGCCGGCGCGCCCCTCGACCACGACGCCCTGGTGGTGTTCGGCGGCGCGAGCGACCTCGCCCACGCCGTCACCGAATGGTTCGTCACGAACCACGGCACCGGCCGGGTGTGGCTGGCCGGCCGGTCGGTCCTCGACTCCGGCACCGAACGGTTCGCCGCCCGGCTCGCGGACACCGGTGTCCAGGTCCATTACCTGCCGGCCGACGTCGGCGACGAGGCCGACGTCCGCGCGGTGGCCGAGCGGGTGCTGGCGGACTCGGCGAAGCCGCTGGTGCTCAACCTCGCCGCGGTGCTGCGCGACGGCACGATCGACACCGTCGGCGCCGAAGACCTCGAAGCCGTGCTGCGGCCCAAGGTCCGCGGGAGCCACCACCTCCGGACCGCCTTCGCCGGCACCGCCGCCCGGTTCGTGCTGTTCAGCTCCACCAGCGTCCTGCTCGGCAACGCCGGCCAGGCCGCGCACGGCATGGCCTGCGCCTACCTGGACGGCCTCGCCGCGGCCCCGGACGTCGTGGCGGTGCAGTGGGGGCCGTGGGACGGCGTCGGCGTCACCGCCCGGCGCGGGCTGAACACGGCCTTGCGCCGGGCGGGGGAGAACCCGTTGCCCGCGGCCGTCCTGCTGCCCGAGCTCGACCGGGCCTGCCGGACCGGGGAGCCCGGCATCGCGGCCGACCTGAGCGCGCCCGTCCTGCGCCGGCACCCGTTCCACACCGCCTTGCTGCCCGCCCTGCCCCGCCCGGCGGCCACTCCGGACGCGCCGGAAAGCACGAGCGCGGCCCCGGCCGGTGAAACCGCGCCCGACGGCGAGCTCGTCACCGCGGCGGTGGCGTCCGTGCTCGGGGTGGCGCCCGGCGAGCTGGCCGCGGACCGGTCGCTGGCCGACAACGGCGTCGACTCCCTGACCCTGATCGAGGTCCGCGCGCTCATCGAGCGCCGGAGCGGGGTCCGGGTGCCGCTGAACGACCTGTCCGACGCGCCGACCCTGGCCGCGGCCGCGGACGCCGTCCGGCCGCGGGTCGCCCCGGCGGCCACCGAACCGGTGGCCACGGACCCGGTGTTCTACGTTTCCGGCATCTTCGGGCGGCTCGACGGCGCGCCCGACCTGGAGAGCGCGCTGACGACGCCGGGCGGGCTGGTCACGCTATCTTCGCCGACCCGCGAGGCGGGGGCGGCGGGCCGGACCGACGTCGTGGCGGTGGCCGGCGACCTGGCCGATCGGGTCGAGTCGGTGCAGCCGGAGGGCGAGATCACCCTCGCCGGTCACTCGTTCGGGGTGATGGTCGCCTGCTCGCTGGCCGTCGAGCTCAAGCGCCGGGGGCGGACCCTGCGGCGGTTCGTGGCCGTCGACGGCGAGCCCGTCGCCGCGGCCGCCGAAGCCGCCGTCGAACCCGCCGGTGAAGCGGAATTCACGCGCCTGCTGGAGCTGGGCGGCGGCGCGGGCCGCCTGTCCGGGGACAGCCGGGCCGAGGCCTGGGAGAGCTACCGGGTCAACTGCGAGATCGCCCGCTCGCCGCAGGTCGTCGGCGAGCTCGGCTGCCCGATCGTCGTCGCCGTGCCCGAGACCGCCACCGGCGTCGGTCTCGGACCCGGCCGCGCGGCCGCGCTGGCCGCCGAAGCCGAAGAGAAGTTGGGAGGTACTTCCGTTGCCGTAGTCCGCATCCCGGGTGATCACTTCTCGATGCTGCGCTCGCCGCACGTCACCCGGCTCGCCGAACACCTCGAGTGAGACAACCGAAGGAGACACGAGATGACTTCCATCGCCACCCCGGCGGCCGCCACCGAACGGTTGCTGACCCCGGACGAGGCCGCGCAGTTCCACGAAGACGGGTACGTCGTCAAGCGCGGGCTCTTCTCCGCCGGCGAGCTGCGCCCGCTGCAGGACGAGCTCGACCGCCACCCGGACATCCGCGGTTCGCAGTCCAGCATTCCCGACCTCGAAGGGAAACTGTGGAAGGTCACCATCTGGTGCGAGCAGAACGACACCTACGCCGGCAAGCTGCCGCGCCTGGCCCGGATGGTCGACAACACGTCCCTGCTGCTGGGTGAGGAAAGCTACTTCTGGCACATCAAGCTCGTCCGCAAGAGCGACGACGTCCCCGGCGCGGTCGACTGGCACCAGGGGTACGCCTACTGGTACGACGACTGCGTCTACCCGAACACCGTCACGTGCTCGGTCGCGCTCGACTCGAACAACCTGGAGAACGGCTGCCTGAAGGTGGTCAAGGGCTCGCACAAACTGGGCCGGATCGACATGGTCGACGTCGGCGGCGCGCACGTGGCCGATCCGGTGCGGACCGCGCAGATCCTCGACCGGCTGGAAGTCGTCCCGTGCGAGATGGAGGCGGGCGACGCGGTCTTCTTCCACGCCAACATGCTCCACGGCTCGCTGCCCAACAGCACCAGCCGGCCGCGCACGCTGATGCACTGCGTCTACAACGCGCGGTCGAACGAGCCGGTGGACCCGTCGAAGTCACCGCACCGGGCCTACCGCCCGACGGAGAAGCTGCCCGACGACACGCTCGCGCGCGGCGACTACGACACCGTGTTCGAGAAGCACACCTTCTTCGCGCCGGAGCAGCTCAACAGCGTCGGCGGGACCCAGGTCTTCTGACCACCGCGGTCGTCCCCGGCCGGATGTCCTTTGTGGACGGAGAAACCGGCCGGGGCCGGCGCGGTGCCGTAGGTTGGTCCGGTGGATGACGAGAGGTCAGACGTGGAGCCGTTGGTGCGGGAGAAGTCCGGCGACGCGCACGTGCGCCGGGAGCGGGTCGTCGGCATCCTGCTGATGCTGGGCTCGGCGACGTCGTTCAGCACGATCGGGTTGTTCACCCGGGCGACGACGCAGTCCCTGGGTGACGTGCTGTTCCTGCGCGGGGTGTTCGGTGCGCTCGCGATCTGGGTGGTGGCCCGGCTGTTCACCAAGCAGCGCATGACCGACCGGGAGAACTTCCGCTGGCCCGCGCTCGCCGTGGCCGGTCTGTTCACCGTCGGGATGACCAGCCTGGTCGGGGCCTACCGGCTCGGCAGCGTCGTGAACGTGTCGGTCATCTACGCGACCATCCCGATCGTCGTCGGGCTGGCCCAGCTGATCTTCTTCCGGCGCCGGCCGTCCCCGGTGTTCTGGGTGTCCGGCGCCGGCGTGGTGGTCGGCGTCGGCGTGATGGCCGGCGGCGGCCTGAGCGGCGGCGACCTGGCCGGCATGGGCCTGGCCTTCGTGATGACGGTGTGCGTGGCGGGGGTCATCCTGATCTCGCGCCGGCACCGGGACACGCCGATGCTGGCCGCGTCCGCGCTGGCCTGCCTGCTCTCCAGCCTGCTCGCGGCCCCCTTCCTGGACCGCGACCTGTTCGACCCGAAGGGGTTCGCCGTTTCGGCCCTGTTCGGCATCGTGACCCTCGGTCTGGGCCGCGTTTTCCTGGTGCTCGGCTCCGGCCGCGTGCCGTCCCGGGACGCGTCGCTGATCGACGTCCTCGACGCGCCCATGACGCCGGTGTGGACCTGGCTCGTCCTCGGCGAAGTGCCCGGTGTCAACGGCATCGCCGGCGGCGCCGTCGTGATCCTCGCCGTCCTGCTCGGCGTCCGGTACGACCGGGAGTGAGTGCCGGTCGTCCCCGGCGTCGCGGGCGGCTTTCCCCCCGAAGGTGGTCGAATCCGTGACTCCCCACATCAAAGCTGCTTCCGCCGGCGGAGGCGAAGCGGTGGCCGGCGTCGTCCTGGCCGACCTCGGCCTGCTGCTGGTGACCGCGTTCGCGTTCGCCCTGCTGGCGAAGCGCCTGCGGCAGCCCGCCGTGCTCGGCGAGATCGTCGCCGGGATCGCGCTCGGCCCCAGCCTGCTCGGCCTGCTGCCCGGCGACCCGACGGCGGTGCTGTTCCCGCCGGCCGCCCGGCCCTACCTGATGGTGCTTTCGCAGCTGGGCCTGGTGCTGTTCATGTTCGGCGTCGGCTACGAACTGCGGTTGTCGCGGCTGCGGGGCGTCGGCAAGCAGGTGACGGCGGTGTCGCTCGTGTCGGTCGCGCTGCCGTTCGCGCTCGGCGCCGGGCTCGCCCTGCTGCTGTACCCGTGGCTCGACCGGCACGAGCTGAAGATGGGCGGGGCGCTCGGGCCGGCGCTGTTCCTCGGCGCGGCGATGTCGATCACCGCGTTCCCCGTGCTGGCCCGGATCGTCACCGAGCGCGGTCTCCAGCACAGCCGGCTCGGCACGGTCGCCCTGGCCAGCGCGGCCGCGCAGGACTTCCTCGCGTGGTGCGTGCTGGCCGTGGTGGTCGCCGTCGTCACGGTGGGCGGTCCGTGGCCGCTCGGCCGGATCGCGCTCGGCTCGGCGGTGTTCGTCCTCGTGCTGGTGTACGTGGTGCGCCCGGCCCTGAAGTGGCTGCTGGCGCCGGAGCGGAAGTGGGCGGGCAGCCGGATCGCGGTGCACACCGTGCTGATGGCCGGGTTGCTGACGTGTGCGTGGACGACCGACGTGATCGGCCTGCACGTCGTGTTCGGGGCGTTCCTCTTCGGCGCCGTGGTGCCGCGGGAGGCGGTCGCCGCGAGCACGCCGGAGGTGCCGGCGCGGATCGAGCAGATGAGCCTGCTGCTGCTCCCGGTGTTCTTCACCGTCACCGGGCTTTCGGTCGACCTCGGGACGCTGGGGATGCGCGGGGTGGTGATCGTGCTCGCGGTGATCGCCGTCGCGTGCGTGAGCAAGTTCGCCGGCGCGGTCGGGGCGGCCCGCCTCACCGGGGCCGACGGGCACCGGTCGGTCGCGCTCGGCATCCTGCTCAACACCCGCGGCCTGACCGAGCTGGTCATCCTCAACGTCGGGCTGAGCCTCGGCGTGCTCGACACGCGGCTGTTCACCGCGATGGTGATCATGGCCGTGGTGACGACGCTGATGACCGGGCCGCTGCTGAGCCGTCTCAAGCGCCGTGCGCCGGCGGCCGCTTCGGTCGTCGCGCCGGCTCCGGCCCCGGCTCCGGAAGACGCCCCGGACGACGAGGACACGGCGCGCGCTGCATGATCGCCTCATGAGTGGAACCGGCCGGCTCCGGCGCCTGCGGGCGGCGGCGGTGCACGCGACCCTGGGTGATCCGGGGGCGCTGACCGCCGCCGTCGAGGCGCTGGAGTTCGTGCAGTACGACCCGATCCGCCGCCCGGGCCGCGCCCAGGACCTGATCCTGCGCCACCGGGTGCGCGGCTACCGCGAGGGCGCTCTCGAGCGGGCGTACGACCGGCTCGGCCTGGACGAGGGCTACCTGCACGTCTACGGCGCGATGACCCCGCGGCTGCGGGCGCTGGCCGACCCCCGCGGCCGCCCGGAGTTCGCGTACCGGCCCTCGGGCGTGGCCGCGGACGTCCTGGCGCTGGTCGGCGAGACGGGGGTCGTCCACCCTCGGGAGGTCGCGGCCCGCCTGGGCGACGCGCGGGTGGAGAACCTCTGGGGCGGCACGTCGACGGCCACCACGCACGCGCTCGACGAGCTGCACCGGCACTGGCTGGTCCGGGTCGCCGGGCGCCGCAACGGCGTGAAGCTCTACGGTCCCGCGGCACCGGTGTCCTCGACGGGCGACCCGGCGCTCGCGCTGACCGGGTACCTGGCGCGGTTGCTGATGCCGGTTCCGTTGCCCACGTTGCGAAGCGCACTGGTGCAGCTGCGCCGCCGAGGCGGAATCGACGCCTCGGCGGCGGTCGACGCCCTGGTGGCGTCGGGGGAACTCGTCGTCGAAGTGGTGGCCGGATGCGCGTGGGCCTGGCCGGCCGAGGCGATCGTCCCGGAAACGCCGGTACCGCCGAGGGTCCGGTTCCTCGCCCCGTTCGACCCGGTGGTCTGGGACCGCCGCCGCTTCGAGCTCCTGTGGGGCTGGCCGTACCGCTTCGAGGCGTACACACCGGCCGCGGCCCGCAGGTTCGGGTACTACGCCCTGCCGATGCTGACCGGCGACCGCGCGGTGGGCTGGGTCTGCTGCACGGCGACCGATGGCGGCTTGGCCGTGGAGGGCCGGTTCGCCGTCCGGGAGGAGAAGGGCAAGGCGTTTCGTGTGGGCTTCGACCGCGAAGCGGAGCGGCTTGCGGCGACCTTCGGGCTTTCGCTGCACTCGGCGACGTTGGGGGTGTGAGGGGTCTGTCGCCTGTGGTGGGTCAGCCGCGCGGGTCGGGGAGTTTGCGTCCGGCCGCGAAGATGACCAAGGCGACCAAGACCTGCACCGCCATCACGCCCGCGAAGGCGTCGCGGATGCCGAGGACTCCGGGCTCCGCCAGCCACAGGTACGAGCTGCCGAGCGTCGCCACGCCCGCGGCCACCGACACCTGTTGCACGGTCACCAGCACGCCGCTCCCGGCGCCGGCCTGGGTGGCCGGCACTCGGGACAGGACGACGCGGAACATCGTCGTCATCGTCAGGCCCTGGCCGAAGCCCGCGAGGGCCATGCCCGGGACCAGGGCGAGGATCGGCACGTGCGGCCAGGCGAGCAGGACCGTGCCGATGAGGACGGCGATCCCGGCCGCCTGGGCGAGCGCGCCCGTCGTCACCACCCGGTGTCCGATGTGGACCGTCAACCTGCTGCTCACCAGCGAGGCCACCAGGAACCCGACCGCCATCGGGGTGATCGCGAGGCCGGCCCCCGCGGCGCTGAACCGGAGGCCGTCCTGCAGCGTCAGCGCGTACACGAACAGGAAAGCGCCGAAGCCGGCGAAAAACGGCGCACTGAGCGCCAGTCCGCGTCGCATGCTGGGCAGCGCGAGCAGGGACGGCGGCAGCAACGGGGTGGCGTCCTGCCGCTCGGCCCGCCGCTGCGTGCGGGCGAACAGCACCGCGAGCACCGGGGCGGCGCCCAGCGACAGCCACGTCCACCACGGCCAGCCCAGCACGCGGCCGGCCATCAGCGGCACCAGGACCGCCAGCACCAGCGCACCGAACAACGGGGTGCCGGCCCGGTCGAGGCCGAGCGGGCGCTCCGAGCGGCTTTCCGGCACGGTCCGCCGGAGCGCGAGCAGGCAGACCAGCCCGATCGGCACGTTCACCAGGAAGATGGGCCGCCAGGTCAGGCCGCCGAGGTCGGCCGTCACCAGGAGGCCGCCCGCCAGCTGGCCGACGCACATGGCCAGCCCCGAAGTGGCTCCCCACCAGCCCAGCGCCTTCGACCGCCGCTCGCCGGCGGTGGTGGCCTGGATGATCGACAGCACCTGCGGCACCATCAGCGCCGCCGACGCGCCTTGCGCGGCCCGGGCCGCCACCAGCAGGCCGGCCGTCGGCGCGAGGCCGCCGGCGAGCGAGGTGAGGGTGAACAGGCCGAGGCCGACGGCGAACAGCCGCCGCCGGCCGAAGTGGTCGCCGAGCCGGCCGCCCAGCACCAGCAGGGTGGCGTAGGCGATCCCGTAGGCCGCGACGACCAGCTGCAGCACGACGGGTGTCGCGTGCAGGGTGCGGTCGATGGTCGGCAAGGCGACGTTGACGATGAAGAAGTCGACGATCGACAGACCGGCGCCGCTCAGCACGGTCAGCAGCCCGGCCGGGCCGAGCCCGGCCGGGGACCGCGTCCCCGGGCGCGTACCGATTGCTGTGTCCATGGTTCCACCCTCCGCGCTGCGGCGTCACACGACCGTCACTCGGCGCAGCTCCACGTCATCCGCAGCGCCGCGAGCGCCCGCTGCTCCAGCCGGGCCGCGTGCGCCGCGTCGCGCCCGGCGACCAGCCAGCCGATTTCGCCGCGGCACGCCGTGGCGTCGACGGTGACGGCCACCCCGGTCCGGGCCGGCCGGTCGTAGGCCACCTCGGCGATCTCGAGCGCCGCGACGGCCGTCGGGAAATCGCGCACCTTGATGCCCGCGCGGGTGAGCAGCACCCGGTCCCGGGCGTGGTCCGGCCCGGCCAGCGCCCGGGCGAGCCGCGCGACCGGGCCGTGCCGGCCGGCGCCCGCCCGCACCCCGCTGACGAACCACCCGTCCCCGGTCACCACCGAGTCGACGCGCAGCGCACCGGCGTACCCCCGCCGGCCCGCCTCGGCCGCGACGTCCACGCTGTGCGAGGTCAGCTCGGCGCGCAGGGCCGCGGTCAGGTTCCCGCCGGGCACTTCGAGGCCCGCGACCCCGGGCCGCCGCTCGGCGATGCCCAGCAGCTCGGGCGGACCGGCGGGCCCGGGCACCCAGAATTCCGCGACGTGGGCGCGCAGGACCCGGCGATGCACCTCGACGAGCACGTCCGCGCCGCCGTGGTCGCTCAGCAGCGGCCACAGTTCGGCGGCGAGGAAGGCGAAGTCGCAGTCGTCGCCGGGCACCCGCACGATCGGGTGCCGTTCGTCGCGGATCTCGTCGTGCACCGTCACCACCAGCCCCTCGCCCCGGCCGGAATCCCGCCGGACGAGCACGCGCCCCGCGACGGGCAGCAGCGCCCGCACCGCCGAGCAGAGGCCGTGCTCGGTGGCGACCGGCCGGCCCGGCGCGAGCGGAGCGCCGACCGCGCCGGCCAGCAGGTGCAGCCCGGCGGGTCCGTCGAGCGCCTCGGCGCCACCGAACCGGAGGAACCGGCGGCACGCGGCGTCGGTGTCCCCGCCGACCCCGGCGAGGGGGAGGCCGAGGTCGTCGGCGAGGGCCAGGACGCCGCGGCCGGGGCGGTACGGGACCAGCCGTCGCGCGCCGAGGTCGCCGGCGCGGAGTTCGGCCGCCGCCCGGCCGTCGTCCAGCGCGGGCCCGGTCACGACCAGGTTGCCGGCGCTCAGCCGCGACCCGAGCAGGTCGCCGAGGTAGCCGAGGAAGTCGTCCCCGCAGCGGTGCGGTACCAGCAGCCGGTCCCGCTCCCCGAGGACGGCCACCAGTTCGCAGCCGCATTCCGGGCCGCCCGGCTCGACGGCGATGAGGTCAGGCATCGTGGCGTCCTCGGTAGAAGGGAAGACCATCGGGCCGACCCTGCACGACTCGCCGTGACCGCGGAGTCGCACTGCCGTCACACCCGCCGTCACCTGATGTGACGGGCCGCCCGGTTTTCGCCGCCGCAACCGCCGTTCCGAGCGTTTTCGAATACGCTCTGTTCCGTTGATCAATGCGCTGCTCTATTGTCTGCGCCCTCCCATGTCTTGAGCTACCCTCGGCCCGTGGGAGGAATTACTGGGGGAGCACAACCGCTCCCGTCCGATGCCGAACTCGTCGCCCGGCTCAGGGGTGGCGACGAAACGGCGTATGCGCTCCTTCTCGACGCGTGGTCGGGAAAACTCCTGCGCGTGGCGCGATCCTTCGTCAGCACCAACGATTCGGCGCACGAGCTGGTCCAGGACACCTGGCTGGCCGTGGTGCGCGGAATCGGCGACTTCGAGGGCCGCTCATCGTTGAAGACGTGGGTCTTCCGGATTCTCGTGAACGCCGCCAAACGGCGTAGTACCCAAGAAAGGCGTACCGTCCCCTGGAGCAGTGTGGTCCTGGCCGAGGACTTCGGTCCGACGGTCGACCCGTCCCGTTTCCGCGGTTCCACCGATCCGTACCCCGGCGATTGGTGGGCCTATCCGGCCGCGTGGCCGACGCCGGAACAGGAAGCAATGGCGACGGAAATCAGAAATGAAGTGTCGTCGGCGCTGACGGAATTGCCCGAGCGGCAGCAGATCGTGCTCACGCTGCGCGATGTCGAGGGGTGCACGTCCGAAGAGGTCTGCGCAATGCTGGAGATTTCGGCGGCGAACCAGCGGGTTCTGCTGCACCGGGCGAGGGCGGCGGTCCGGCAGCGGCTCGAAGACTACCTGACGCCCGCACCGGCGGCCGACGACCCGGACGCGATCGCACCGTGACGGCACGTCGCCGAGGGGGGCCGCACCGCGATCCTCGTGCGCGGTGTAACGCTGCGCGACCCTCCGACACTGTATGTCCGTAGCTCTTGGTTGCACGGCAGTGCCGAGGAAGGTCGGACAGGTAGTCTGAACGGGTGGTCGACATGAAGAAGATGACATGTCAGGAGCTGGTCGAGCTGGTCTCGGCCTTCCTCGACGGCGAGCTCGATCCGGCCACGGAGCGCCGTCTGGTCGACCACGTCGCCATCTGCGAAGGCTGCGGGAGCTACATCGACCAGTTCCGCCGGACGATCACCACGCTCGGCGACCTGCCCGACGAATCGCCGGGGGTGCTGGCGCCGGAACGCCGCAGCATGCTCCTGGCCGAGTTCCGCAAACTGCACCCGCCCGCGGACGCCCCGGATGAAGCCGGCAATTAGTTCGCCGTAAGGGATCGGTAACCGTGCTCGGAGCGCGGGCCGGGCCATTCTTCCCGTTGAATGAGGGGCGACCGACGACGTGGAGGAGAGCGAGATGAACCGCACCCGGCGGGTATTCGGGCGGCCCTGGTTCATCGGCGTGCTGGTGGCGGGGCTCGTCGCGGTCGCCGCGGGCCTGTACTGGTTCCAGCCCTGGCAGCTCTGGGTGGACGAAACGGTGCAGGAAGCCCTGCCCGAGCCCGCCGCCGCACCGGCGACGGTGTCCGTGCCGCCGGTTTCCTCGCCGCCGGTTTCCTCGCCGTCGGCTTCCGTGCCGTCTCGCCCGGCGGAGCCCGCGGACCTCGCAACCGGCAAGCTGATCAGCCACGAGCACCGGACCGCCGGAACCGTCCGCATCCTGCGTGCGGCCGACGGATCGCTGGTGCTGCGCCTGGAAAACCTCGAGACGAGCAGCGGCCCGGACGTGCACGTCTGGCTCACCGACGCGCCGGTGAAGCCGGGCAAGGACGGCTGGGCCGTCTTCGACGACGGCAAGCACCTCGACGCGGGCAAGCTCAAGGGCAACAAGGGAAACCAGAACTACCCGCTGCCGGCCGGGACCGACTTGGCCGGTTACCGCAGCGTGAGCCTGTGGTGCGACCGCTTCGATGTTTCCTTCGGCGCGGCGGAACTGGCCGGCCGGGACACCGGGGACTGAGCGCGACCCGGTCACCGTCGAGAACCGCTTGCCGCGTCTGGCCCTCCCGCGCCGCTGCCGCGTCGAGCAGTTCGGTGGCCGTCGCGCAGGCTTCGCCGGTGATGACGTGCTCGGTGCCCGGGTCGATGCGCAGGTCCACCTCCGCCCCGGCCTGCCGCAACACGCGCCCGCGGAGTTCCGGCGCGCGGGTGCTTGCGGGCGGTCCGCTCGGGGTTTCCTGTGGGCGTGGTGAGGCTTGGGTGGGTTGGCGGTCGTGGAGTTTCGGCTCGCGGGTGCTTGCGGGTGGTCCGCTCGGGCTTTCCTGAGGGTGTGGTGAGGCTTGGGCGGGTTGGCGCTCGCGGAGTTTCGGCTCGCGGGTGCTTGCGGGTGGTCCGCTCGGGGTTTCCCGAGGGCGTGGTGAGGCTTGAGCGGGTTGGCGGTCGCGGAGCTCCGGCGCGCGGGTGGCCCGCTTGGCGTTTCCTGAGAGTCTGCCGAGTCCTGAGAGGGTTGGCGCTCGCGGAGTTCCGGCGGCGGGTGGCCAGCTTGGCGTTTCCCGAACGCCTGCCGAGGCTTGAGCGTTCCTTGAGCGCCTGGCGCGTTACTGCCGGTGGAGGCCGGCGAGCACGGCGTCCAGGCTGGGGAGCCACCGGCGCTGCGGATCCGGGGCGACCAGCCACTCGGCGCCCGGCGTGCCGCGCCGGGGGTCGAGGGGCAGGGGGAGCAGCGTGCCCCATGCGAGCACCTCGACGGCACGGGGGAGTTCGAACTGCGGCGGGATGAGGCCGTCGGTCTCCGCCAGGATCGCCACCCGTTGGCCCTGCTGGGTCGCGATGACCACGGCCGGGCCCTGGCAGCCGTTGGCGGCGAGCCGCGCCAGCACCGGGGCGGCGCTCAGCTTCGGCAGCGTCGCGGCGCAAATGCCGTTCTCCAGCGACAGGAACGGCTGGCTCCCGCGCCACTGCACCGACCAGCCGAAGAGCCGCCGGTACACCGCGTCGGCCCGGTCGCGGGGCGAGACCGGCTGCAGATCCTGGTCGAGCGACATCTTCGGCGCCTTCCGCTCGGGGTGAGGATGCCAGGTTAGCGGCACTGAGTGCCACTAGCAAGCCGGGCTGCTACTTTCCCGTCATGACCGATGCACCGCACCGCGCGCCCGCGACCAGGGCCGGCGCCACCCCCGCGGGCCGGCGGCGGCTGCGGCGCGCGCTCGCCGCCGCGGCCGTGGACCTGTTCGCGGCGAACGGCTACGAGGCCACCACGGTGGACGACATCGCGGCCGCGGCCGGCATCGGGCGCCGGACGTTCTTCCGGTACTTCGAAACCAAGGACGACGTGCTCTTCGCCAACCACGACGAGATCGTGGCCGAGATGGAAGAGGTGTTCGCGGCCGCGGACCCGGGGCGCGATCCGGTGGAAGTGGCGTGCGCCGCGGTCGGGCTGGTCCTGGACGCCTACGCCGACGACCTCGACGTCTCGCTCAAGCGCTTCGCCTTGACCCGCGCCGTGCCTTCCCTGCGCGACAAAGAGGTCTCGACGGTCGATCGCTACCAGCGCGTGCTCACGCGGTACCTGCAGGCGCGCTTCGAGGACCAGGGCGACGAGGCGGCCAGCCTGCGCGCGGCCGTGCTCGCCGCGGCGATCGCCGCCGCCAACAACCACGTCCTCCGGCGCTGGCTGCGCAGTGGCGGGAAGGGTGACATCCAGGCCGACGCGGCCGACGCGTTCGCGCTGGTCGCCGACGCCTTCCGGGCGCGGACCGGCGCCGCGGGCGGCGACGTCGCCACGGTGGTCGCCGTGATGACCACGGCGACTCCGCTGCAGCAGGTGCTCGCCGAGGTCCGGGCCGCCCTCGGTGGCGGGAGGCCCGCTTCCTGACCGAATGTGGCACTGAGTGCCACACCCGGGGCGCGTCCGCGGCGCGTGCGATGCCGGCAACGACTGCCCGGGCGCTGCGGCGGCGATTCGCCTCGCCGGCCGACGCTCACCACGTCGTCGAACGCGCATTCCTTTTCGCCGCAGTCACTCTTGATCGTCCGATGTGGACCGTGACCGCGGGTGCGTGACACTACCGTGACCCGTCACCTGATTGGCGGGTTGGCATCCCTTCGGTGCTCGGTATGGTTTTCCCCAACTGGCATCGGAGTCGACCGTTGGTGCCGGGGAACTTCTGGGGGCTCGCTCGGGGGAATCGCAGGCACGGTGCCCGGCGCCGTCGGCGCAGGGTCGCGCCCGCGGTCTGCCGCAAGCGCGCACGGACGCTCGGCTCGCGTGGCGCTTTCCCTTCACCAGCGCGGCATCCGGAGCTGATCCCGTTCCCCGGGGTGGGAGGAGCGACAGTGGAGCAAGCCGGAACGGTACCGGCGCTCGTCGGGCAGTGGGTGCGCCGCACGCCGGAGGCCGAAGCGGTCGCCGACGCGCGCACCGGCGCGAGCCTGACCTACTCCGAGCTGTGGCGGCGTTCGGGCCGGTTCGCCGGTGAGCTGGCGGCCGCCGGTGCCGGGCGCGGCGACGTCGTCGGTGTCACCGTGCCGCGGTCCCCGGAGTTCGTGGTGGCTGTGCTCGGCATCCTCCGGGCCGGCGCCGCGTACCTGCCGGTCGACCCCCAGGCCCCGCCCGGCCGGGTCGCGGCGATCCTCGGGGACGCCGGCGCGCGGGTCGTGGCCGGCCCGCCCGCCGCGGACCGGCCGTCGCTGCCGGTCCCGGACGCCGGTAGTGGCCCGGAGGCGCCGGAAGTCGAGCTGACCGGGGAAGACGTCGCCTACGTCTGTTCCACGTCCGGGTCCACCGGGACGCCCAAGGGGGTGCTGGTCCCGCACCGCGCCGTCCGCCGGCTGGCGACCGGGGCGCGGTTCTGCACCCTCGGCCCCGGCGATCGCGTCGCGAACACGGCCAACCCGGCCTTCGACGCGACCACGTTCGAGCTGTGGAACACCCTCGGCAACGGCGCCACTGTGGTCGTGCTGCCGACCGTGGCCGAGCTGCCGCCGCCGGAGTGGGCGCGGCTGGCCCGGGACGCCCGGGTGTCGGCGGCTTTCCTGACGACGTCGTTGTTCCACGCGGCGGCGCGGGAACACCCCGCCGCCTTCGGGTTCCTGGACACGCTGGTGGTCGGCGGCGAACAGCTCGACCTCGGCGCGGTGCGCGAGGTGCTTGCCCACGGCGCGCCCGGCCGGCTGGTCAACGGCTACGGCCCGACCGAGACGACGACCTTCGCCACCTTCTTCGACTGCACAACGGATTCTCTGGCCGGATTGGACCGCATCCCGATCGGGTTCGCGCTGCAGGAAACCACCCTCGCGGTCGTCGGCGAAGATGGCGAGCCGGTCGAACCGGGGGAGATCGGCGAACTGCTCGTCGGCGGCGCCGGCGTCGCGCTCGGCTACCTGGGGCGGCCGGACTTGACCGCGGAACGGTTCATGCCGGACGAGACGGGCGCGTCGAGCTACCGCACCGGAGACCTGGTGCGCGAAGTGCCCGGCGGCGCGCTGGAGCTGGTCGGGCGGCGCGACCGCCAGGTGAAGCTGCGCGGGTACCGGATCGAGCTGGAGGAGATCGAAAAGGCCGCGACGGCTGTCGACGGGGTGGCGGCGGCGTTCGTGGAGAAGGTCGGAGCCGGGCCGTCGGCGTGGCTGGCAGGGTTCGTCCTGCCGACGGCGGGCGGTGGCTTCGGTTCGGCGGAGCTGTCGGCCGCGCTCGAGCGGGTGCTCCCGGCTTATATGGTGCCCGCCCGGTGGATCGTGCTCGACGAGGTTCCGCTGGGAGCGACCGGGAAAGCCGACCGCGCGGCCCTGCTCGCGTCGCTGGAGCGGCCGCCCGGCTCGCCGGTCGGGTCGCCCGGGCAGGTTGCGGGGTCGGTGGGTGGCGTGCTGGATCGGCCGCCTGGCGAGCCGCTGCGGCCGTTCGGTGAATCGACTGCAGGGTCGGTGGGTGTCGCGCCGCCGCGGCCGTCCGGCGAGCCGGTTGCCGAGCCGGTGGGTGGCGAGCCGCCGCGGGCGTCCGGTGAACCGGCCGGGGATGTGCTGGAGCGGGCGTGGTGTGAGGTGCTGGGCGTGACCGGCACTCCGCCCGACGCGAACTTCCTCGACCTGGGCGGGAATTCCATCCTGGCCATGCAGGTGGCCTCCCGGGTGCGCAGCGGCCTCGGGATCGTGCTGGAACCGGCGGATGTCCTGCTGGCGGAGTCGTTCGGCGAGCTCGTCACGCGGGTTCGCGAGCTGCAACACCCATGAACGGCCCCGTCCCGGCCGCCGTGATCCGGCGGCCGGGGCGGGGTGATCACGGCCGGGCGGCGTCCCGGTGGGCCTCGGCGGCCGCGTGCAGTTCCGGTGAGTAGCGCACCCGGCCGCCCGGGCCGCCGTAGCGGCGCTTTCGGGTTCCGCCGGTGCGGCGGATCATCGTCAGGCTGTTCTGGGTCAGTTTCTGCGATTCGAGGAGGTTGACGACTTCCAGCTCGCCCGGATTCGTGCGGGCGAACTCGCCGATGTACCGGACAATGGCCTCACCCTCCGGATAAGTCAGCAGATAATGCATCAGGACGATTCCGCCGTCCGGGTTGATGCGTTCCCAGAAATTGTCGAAAAAGTACAGGCACTCCCAGGCGTCGACCCACGCGAAGTCGATCGGTGCGAACTCCTCGGGCAGCTGGTCGGCGCAGTCGCGGATATCGGCGTTGACGACCGTCACCAGGTCGTCCAGCCGCAGTTCCCGGAGCGCGCCGAGCACCCGTTCGGCCGAGGACTCGGGGATCGACAGGTCGTCGACGGCGACCAGGGACGGCCGGTACGGCCGGAGGTGGAACTCCGGGGTGACCAGGGCCGGCGCGGCGTTGAGCCAGGTGTCGTCGAGCTCGTCGTGGTCGGCGAGGTGGCGGCTGGTCTTCTCGGCGAGCGCCGCCGACTCGGCGGCCACCTGGTCCCGCACGTCGGCCAGGGCCGCGGCCAGGAACGGGGTCGTGTACCCCATCCCGACCTCGAGCACCCGGCTCGGCCGGTGCAGGCAGACGAGGTCGGCCAGCAGCCGGGCGATCACCTCGGTGCCCATCTCCGGCACCCGCAGGCGTTCCGCGACGGCCTGGAATTCGGCGGTGACAAAGCGGTTGAGCTGCACTTTTCCCCCTGTGTGGACGCGGGTCAGCGGCCCCGGACGACCGCGGTGACCTCGATCTCGATCAACGCCTCGGGCCGGAACAGGGCGGCCACGGCGACGGTGGTGCTGGTCGGCAGGTCGCCGGTGAAGTACCGCCCGCGCACCTGCGCGTACGCCGCCCGGTCGGCCATGTCGGTGAGGTAGGTCCGGATGTTGACGACGTCGGCGAACCCGGCGCCGTGCGCCTTCAGGATCGCCCCGATCACCTCCAGGGTCCGTTCGGCCTGCACCGCGACGTCACCCTCGCCGACGATCGCGGCGTTGTCGTCGTCGAGGGCGACCTGGCCGGAGAGGATGAGGAGCGCGCCGTCGCCGAAGTCCAGCCGGGCCACCTGGGAGTAGGGGCCGGCCGGGGCGGGGGCGGTCGCCGGGTTGCTGAGCTCGGTGCGCATGTTCGTCCTTTGTTCACCTGCCGGGAATTCCGATTAATCGGCGAGGCCCGGTCAATTCGATCACGTCCGTCCGGCACGATACCCGATCGGCTTCGGGAGTGAGCGAAATGATCAGGGAATCGCCAACGAAGGTGGGTGGTGACCCAGATCACATGATGATCTACGAAAAGGTTGCCTATGGTGGTCGGCAGGGGGTGTGAAAGTTGCGCGAAATTCGCGAACAAGGTCGATTTCCGACGTCCTCGCCGATTGCTTCGGCCGATCGGCCGCCCGGCGGTCCCGGCCCGGGGGAGGCGCCGCTGTCGGCGGCCCAGCGCCGCCTGTGGCTGGTGGACCAGGCCGCCCCCGGCGCGGCCACCTACAACGTCCCCGTCTTCCTGCGGTGGCACGGCCGGGTGGACGTGCCCGCGCTGCGGGCCGCGCTCACCGAGGTCGTCCGGCGGCACGAGGTGCTGCGCACCCGGTACCTCCTGCGGGACGGCGACCCCGTGCAGCAGGTCGTCCCGGCGGCCCCGGTCGACGTCGAGGTCGTCGCGACCGAAGACGCCCGCGAAAGCGCTTCACACCGGGTCGCCCTGCCGTTCGACCTGGCCGCGGGCCCGGTCCTGCGCGCCACCGTCTTCCGCGGCGCCGAGGACGCGGTACTGCTGGTGCTGCACCACATCGCCTTCGACGGCTGGTCGCTCGGCCGGCTCGGCACCGATCTCGCGCTGGCCTACGACGCCGCCGTGCACGGCCGGCCGGTGCGGCTGCCCGGGCTCGCCGAGCAGTACGCCGAGTTCGCCCGCCGCGACGCCGCGGACGCCGGCTCGGCCGAAACCGCGGACCGGATCCGGCTGCGGCTGGCCGAACTGGCCGGGGTGCCGGCCGGGCTGACCCTCGCCGGGGCGCTGCCGAAGGAGCCCGGCCGCCGGGTGGTCCGCGACGGTGCCGAGCAGGTCGCCGTTCTGCCCGCGCCGCTGTGGCAGTCGGTGGCGGACTATGCGCGAGCCCACCGGTTGACGCCCTTCGTCGTCCTGTTCTCCGCCTTCCAGTTGCTGCTGCGGCTGCGCTCGGCGCGCACGGAGTTCCTGGCCGCCGCGATCACCGCCAACCGCGGCTCGGTCGAGGTCGAAGACCTGGTGGGGTTCTTCGTCAACACGGTGCCGCTGCGGTGCGCCGTGCCGGACGGCGCCGGCTTCACCGAGCTGTGCCGCCGGGTGCGCGGCGAGGCCTACCGGGCGCTGACCCACCAGCGCATCCCGTTCGACCGGCTCACCGCGGCCGCCCGGACCGAGCTCGTCGACGTCGCCTTCGCGCTGCAGAACTTCCCCCGGCCCGCCGCGGACGTCCCGGTGCGCTGGGGCCAGCCGGAGATCCTGCCGACCGGCACGGCCAAGTTCGACCTCCTGCTCACCGTCGAGCCGAGGGGCGACGAGGCCCGGGTGAGCCTGGAGCACGACACCGGCCGGTACCCCGCCGAGGTCGCGGCCGCGTTGCTGGAGTCCTATGTGGACATCCTGGCGCTGGTCCTCGCCGACCCCGCCGCCGACCTCTCGCGGTTCGCCGCCGAGCCGCCCGCCGAAGAGCCCGTGCGGGCGGAAGCGCCTGCCACCACGGCGTTGTCCGGCACGCACCACCGCGCCGCAGAGCTGTTCGCCGCCGCGCTGGGCGAGCTGGGGACGGAACCGGGGCAGCTCGGGCCCCGGGCGGACTTCTTCGCCCTGGGCGGGCATTCGCTGCTCGTCGTGCGCATGCTCCGCCGGATCGAGGACGAGACCGGCGTGGCCCTGTCCGCCCGGCGGTTCCTGGCCGACCCGACGGTGGCCGGGCTGGCGGCCCTGCTCGCCGAACCGGCCCCCGCCGCGGCGGGGGCGGCGCCGGCCGAGCCCGGGCCGGAGCGTCCGGCGACCGCGGCGCAGCAGCGGTTCTGGTCCATGGACCGGCTGCCGTGGCTGCGGCAGGCCTACGTCGTGCCCGCCGTCCTCGAGCTGCCCGCGGGCACCGACCCGGATCGGCTGCGGGACGACACCGCCGAGGTGCTGGCCCACCACGACGCGTTCCGCTCGGCCTTCCGGCTGGACCGCAAGCGCCGCCGGGTCGTGGTCCGCGCCGGTGACGCGGTGCCGCCGGTGACCGTGACCGACGCGCGGGCGTGGGACGCGGCCCGGCTGGCGGCCCACCTCGCCGAGGCCTGCTGGCGCGGGTTCGACCTCGCCGCGGGACCGCTCGCGCGGGCCGAGGTCGTCCGCCACCGCGACGGCGTGCTGCTGGTCGTCGTGGCCCACCACATCGCCTGCGACGGGCCGTCGATGGACCTGGTGCTGCGGCAGATCGCCGCGCTGGGCCGCGGCGAGCCGCTCGCCCCGGCCACCCCGCCCTCGCCCGCCGAGGAAGCGGGAGCCGACCAGGACACCGAGGCCGTCATCGCGCGGCTGGCCGGGGCACCGGTGGACGTCGAGCTGCCCCACGACCGGCCCCGGCCACCCGAGCAGAGCACCGAAGCGCTCGTGGTGCGCGCGTCGCTCGGTCCCGAGCGGTCCGCCGCCCTGCGCGCGGCCGCGACCGCCGCCGGGTGCACGCCGTTCCTGCTCGGCGCGGCCCTGCTCGGCGTCACCCTCGCCCGCACCGGCTCCCAGCGCGACTTCCTTCTCGCCTTCCCGTGGTCGACCCGCTCGGCCCGCGACGAGGAGGTGGTCGGGATGTTCGTCGACACCCTGCTGCTGCGCGTCGACCTGCGGGACGACCCGTCGTGGACCGAGCTCCTGGGCCGCGTCCGCGCGGCGGGCCAGGCCGCGTTCGGCACGTCGCTGGCGCGCTTCGACGCCGTCGCGGCCGCGCTGGACCCCGCCCGCGACACCAGCCGGCCGCCGGTCACTCCGGTGTACCTGACCGTGCGCGACACCCCGCCGCCCGGCCGGCTGCGGCCCCTGGCCCCCCTGCACATCAAGTACGAGCTCGAGCTCACCGTCGTCGACGACGCGGGTGACCTGGCCTTCGAGCTCGCCGGGCTGACCGCCCTGTTCGACCGCGGCACGGCCGAAACCCTGCTCGCCGCGATAGTCACCGCCGCCGGGGACCTCAGCACCGGTCCGTCGGCCCGGCCACTGGAGGAAAAGTGACGACCAGCGAAGGAACCGGCACGGAACTCGAGGAGCGGGTCCGCGCGGTGTGGGCGGAGATCCTCGACCTCGCCGACCCGGCGGCGCTGCCGCTCGACCGCAACTTCCTCGACGCGGGCGGCTCGTCGCTGCTGCTCGTGATGCTCTGGGAGGACCTGCGCGAGCTGACCGACCGGCAGCTGCGGGTGTCGGACCTGTTCCGGCACTCGACGATCCGCGCGCAGGCGGCGTTCCTCGCCGGCGCCGAAGACCGGGTGGCCGCCCCGGCGGGCCCGGCCGCGCGCGGTGCGCTGCTCGGCCGAGCCGGTGGGCGGGCATGAGCTCTCCGACCGATATCCCTTCGGGGGGTCCGGGTGGCGGAGCCCCCGGCCCGGCGCGGAGCGCCGGCAACAGCACCGACATCGCCGTCATCGGCGTCGGCTGTCGGTTCCCCGATGCCTGGACGCCCGCGCAGTACTGGCGCAACATCGAGCGCGGGGTCGTGTCGATGCGCGAGCTGAGCGACGAACAGCTGCGCGCGGCCGGGCACTCCGAGGCGGCCCTCGAAGCGCCCGGGTTCGTCCGGGTCGGCGCGTCGCTGCCGGGCGTGGCCGACTTCGCCGCCGAGTTCTTCGGCTACAAGGCCCGTGAGGTCGACGCCATCGACCCGCAGCAGCGGATCTTCCTCGAAGCCTGCTGGGAAGCCCTGGAGTCGGCGGGACACCCGCCGCGCCCGGACGGCCCGGTCACCGGGGTCTTCGCCAGCAGCGCGGCCGGCAACTACTCGGCCGCGGTGTTCGCGGCGCGCGTCCGCGACGAAGGCCTCGCCGCCGCGGTCGGCGACCTGGACCTGACCTTGGGCGGCCAGGCGGACTTCATGACCTCCCGCGCTGCCTACAAACTGGGCCTGCGCGGGCCTTCGGTGAGCGTGCAGACCGGGTGCTCGTCGTCGCTGACGGCGGTGCACTACGGCACGCTCAGCCTGCTGTCCGGCGAGAGCGACCTGGTGCTCGCGGGCGGGGCGACGGTGCTCGACCCGCTGCTCGGCTACCAGCCGGCCCCGGGCGGGTGGGTGTCGGAAGACGGGTACGTGCGGTCCTTCGACGCGAAGTCGAGCGGGACGACGTACGGCTCGGGCGTCGGCGTGGTCGTCCTGCGGCGGCTGGCCGACGCGCTCGCCGACGGCGATCCCGTGCTGGCGGTGCTGCGCGGCACCGCGGTCGGCAACGACGGCGGCGACCGCCTCGGGTACGTCGCGCCCAACCTGGACGGCGTCGCGGACGTCGTGGCGGCCGCCCTGCGCGTGTCCGGCGTCCCGGCCGGGCTCGTCCGCTACGTGGAGGCGCACGGCACCGGCACCCCGCTGGGGGACCACGTCGAGCTGCTGGCGCTGGCCAAGGCATTCCGGCTGAGCACCGCGGACACCGGCTACTGCGGGCTGGGTTCGGTGATGGCGAACATCGGGCACCTCGGCCCGGCGGCGGGCATCGCCGGGTTCATCAAGGCCGTGCACGTCGCCCGCACCGGTGTCCTGCCGCCGCACCCGGCGTTCGACTCCCCGCGGGACCCGGCCGAGCTGGCCGCGAGCCCGTTCCACGTGCCGACCGAGCGCGTCGCCGATCCGGCCGCCGACCGGCACGTCCTGGTGAACTCGATGGGCGTGGGCGGGACCAACGCGGTCGCGGTGCTCGCCGCGCCGCCGGAACCGGCACGTCCTGCGGCGGAGGCGGGCGACACGGTCCGGCTCGTGCTTTCGGCGCGGACGCGGGCCGAGCTGGACGCGTTGTCGCGGCAGCTCGCCGACGAGCTCGACACGCCCGGCGCCCCGATCGGCGACATCGCGCACACGCTGCGGGTCGGCCGGGCCGCGTTCGGCGAACGGCGGGTCGTGACGGCCTCGCCCGGCCGGCTCGCCGCGGCCTTGCGGCTGCCCCGGCCCCCGCTGGCCGCCACCGCCCGCCCGGGGCCGCGTCGCGCGGTCGTCGTCGGGACGCAGCCGCCCGCCGGCCTGCTCGCCGCCCTCCCGCCGGACACCACCGTGTCCACTGTGGACCCCGGAGCGGCGGACGGGATCCACCGGATCTTCGCCGACGACCCGGGCGAGCTCGACGAGCTGCTGACCACGGCGTGGCTGAACGGCGTCGACGTCGACTGGGCGGCCGCCGCGGGCGGGACCGGGCGCCGGGTCCCGCTGCCGACGTACCCCTTCCAGCGCAAGCGGTTCTGGCCGCTGGACCGGCTGGACGTGTTCGCGCCCGCCCGCCCGGCCGAACCGCCGGCGGCGGCGACGGGATCGCTGGAGGACGACATCGCCGCCCTGTGGGGCGAGCTGTTCGAGCGCGAGACCGTCGGCGTCGACGAGGAGTTCGGCGCGCTGGGCGGGACGTCGCTGCTGTCGGTGCAGATGGCGCTGCGGCTGCAGCAGCGGCACGGGGTGCTGGTCAACGTCCACCGCGCGGGCGGCAGCCGGGCCACCGTGCGGCGGCTGGCGGGGATCGTGCGCGCGCAGCTGGCGGACGGCACCGCCGAACCGTCCGAAGTGGACGACCACGGCGCACTGGTCGACGCCGACCTGAAGCTGCCGCTCGCCCCGATGTCGCGGCGGCGGGCGCCGGGCCGGGACGTCCTGCTCACCGGCGCCACCGGCTACCTCGGCGCGTTCCTGCTGCACGAGCTGCTGAAGGCGACGCCGGGCCGGGTGTACTGCCTGGTGCGGGCCGCCGACCCGGCGGAGGCGGCGGCCCGGCTGCGGGACGCGGCCGCCGCGGTGGCGCTGCCCGCGCCCGATCCGGACCGCGCCGTCGCCGTGCCCGCGGACCTGCGCACATTCGGCGAGACCGCGGACGAGCTGGCCGGTGGGGTGCTGCCGGACCGGATCGGGCACGTCGTGCACTGCGCGGCCCGGGTGGTGTTCACCGAGCCGTACCGGGTGCTGCGCGAGGACAACGTCCTGCCGCTGGTGGACCTGCTGAGCTGGGTGCGCCGCCACGGCATCCGCGACTTCAGCCTGGTCTCGACGCTGGCCGCGACCGCGCCGGCGAGCGGGACGGACGGCACCCGGCTGGAGACGCGGCGCCAGCCGCTGCACCCGGACCTCGGCGGCTACGGGATCAGCAAGTGGGTCGGCGAGCGGCTGCTGGAGCGGGCCGAGGAGGACGGCATCCGGGCGCGGGTGTTCCGGCCGGGCCTGATCATGGCGGCCGGCGACACGGGCGCGTGCAACACGCGGGACCTGGTGTGGCTGATGCTCGCCAGCGGCCTGGCCACCGGCACCCACCCGCTGGACGACCGCGCCGAGCCGGTCGCCCCGGTCGACGTCATCGCGCGCGCGATCGCCGAGCTGGCGCCGAGTCCGGCCTCGGCGGGCCGGGTCTACCACCTGGCCGACGAGCGCTCGATCGGCACCCGGGACCTGTTCGGCCTGCTGGCGGCCACCGGGCTGGAGACCGACCCGATGCCGTTGCCGGACTGGCGGGCGATGGTGGCCAAGGAGGCGCTGGCCCGCGACAGCCGCGTGCTGTCGGCGGTCGCGCTGTACGAGCTGGAGGGCCACGAGCTGGCCGAGGACGCGGTACAGGTGCGCGCCTGGCAGCCGTGGTTGCGGCGGCGGGGTCTCAGCTCGGCCATCGACGGCGCGCAGCTGCGCCGAGGCCTGGCTTTCCTGGCCGCGCACGACGAAGCGTTCGGCGAGCTGCTGCCGGAACTGGCGAAGGAGGGCAAGTGAGCGGCGAACGGCTGGCGGTGCTCGGCGCCGGGGTCATGGGCACGGCGATCGCGACGCTGGCGGTGGGCCACGGCCTGCCGGTGACGGTGGTCGACGTCGATCCGGCGCGCGTCGCGGCCGTCGAGGCCGACGTGCGCGGGCAGCTGCGGCTGGCCCAGCTGATGGGGAAGCTGCCCGGTGACGTGAAGGCCGGAAAGATCACCCCCGCGGACAGCATCGCCGCGGTCGCGGAGGCCGACGTCGTGATCGAGTCGATCACCGAGCGGCCCGAGCTGAAGGCGAAGGTGCTCGCCGAGGTGTCGGCCGTCGTGCGGGCGGGGGCGCTGCTCGTCTCCAACACCTCCGCCATCCCGATCGACGAGCTCGCGGCCTCGGTCACCCACCCCGGGCGGCTCGTCGGCATCCACTTCATGAACCCGCCCTACCTGATCCGCGCGGTCGAGCTGATCCGCGGGCCGCGCAGCACCGATACGGCGATGGCCGCCGCCACCGCCCTGCTGGACCGGCTCGGCCGGGAACCCGTCGTCGTCGGCGACGGGCCCGGCTTCGTCATCAACCGGATCCTGCAGCGGACGATCAACGAAGCCGCGCGGATCGTCGAGGAGGGCATCGCGAGCCCCGAGGCGGTCGACGCGGCGTTCACCGGCTGCCTCGGGCACACCACCGGGCCGCTGGCCACCGCCGACCTGATCGGCCTGGACAACGTCGTCGACTCGCTGCGCGTGCTGCACGAACGCACCGGCGACGCGGGCTACGAACCGTGCGCGCTGCTGCTGCGCAAGGTCGCCGACGGCGACTTCGGCCGCAAGACCGGCCAGGGCTTCCACCGACACTGACCCCGAGGAGAGCTGTGAGCACAACGACCAACCGGGAGCCGGTCACCGCGGACGCGGTCCGGGCGGATCTGCTGGCCTTCCTGGAGCAGCGCACGAAACAGGCCGTCGACCCCGGTCTCGACCTGTTCGCCTCCGGGCTCGTCTCGTCGATGTTCGCCATGGAACTGGTGGTGCACCTGGAGAGCGCGTTCGGCCTGTCGATCGGCGGCCCCGACCTCAAGCTGGACCACTTCCGCACGGTGACCGCGATGACCGCGCTGGTGCTGCGGCTGCGGGAGACCGCCGATGGCTGAGCCGCACACCGAGGCGGCCGCCCTCGCCACCGGGCTCGCCGCGGACGCCGCCGCGGGCTGGGACCTCGCCGGGGAACTGCCCCGGCCGGTGCTGCGCGAGCTCGGCGTCAAGGGCGTCCTGTGCGCGCAGGTGGCCCCGGACCACGGCGGCCTCGGACTGTCCAGTGTGGACAACGGCGAACTGACCGCGCACGTGGGGACGCTCTGCGGTTCGCTGCGCAGCGTGCTGACGTCGCAGGGCATGGCGGCCTGGGCGGTGCAGCGGCTGGGCACCGCCCGCCAGCGCGCCGCCCACCTGACCGCGCTCACCGGGGGTGCGCTCGCCGGCGTGGCGTTCAGCGAACCCGGGGCCGGCAGCGACCTCGCCGCGATGGAGACGACGCTGACGGTCGAGGGCGACGAGGTGGTCGTCGACGGCGCGAAGGTGTGGGTCACCGTCGGGGCCTACGCCGACCTGCTGGTCGTGATCGGGAAGCTGAACGGCCAGGCCGGGTGCGTGGTCGTGCCCGCCGACGCGCCGGGGGTCCGCGTGACGCGGGTGCCGGACCCGCTGGGGTGCCGCGCCGAGCTGCAGGACGTTGGCGAACTGGTCGTCGTCGAAGAACTCCTCGGCCAGCCCGCGCGCGTCCAGCGACACCGTGCGCTTCGCGGC